>CAZYNO010000076.1:0-8496 GCA_964648845.1 uncultured Bacteroides sp. | reverse complement strand
GCTCCGAGCGCATCAGTGGCATCAAGTTCGATGTCGGTGAGCGCCTCGGGGCTTATATTTAGTATGCGGCGAAGCATTTCGCGCACTTGCTCTTTCGACGCTGCGCCATTGCCGGTGATGGCTTGCTTTATCTTGCGCGGCTCGTATTCGGTGATTGGCACTTGGCGAGCCAATGCTGCAGCCATAGCCACACCTTGAGCTCTGCCCAATTTGAGCATAGACTGCACATTCTTGCCAAAGAACGGCGCTTCAATAGCCATCTCGTCGGGCAGATATTGCTCAACGAGGGCAAGCACCCGCTCATATATGCGGTGCAGACGCATATAGTGACTCTCAAATTTGCTCAGTTTTATCACGCCCATAGCTTCGAGTGCAGGCTTATTGCCCTCAACACGGAGTATGCCGTAGCCCATCACATTTGTGCCCGGGTCAATGCCGATTATAATCTTCGACATCAGTCAACAATGCTAAGATAAGTGGTGAAAAACAACACTTTCTGTCCCCATTGCTGTGTGATTTTGTTGCGCAACGCTGCGGCATCGGCATCGTGCCAACGTTTTGCTTGTGCAAGGGTAGGGGCTTTGAGTTGGTAAGCGAAGCTTGTGCCGTCGGGGTCGTCTCCACCCATCACGCGTGCCAATTGCGGCTCGGTGAGAAATCCCGTGGCGAGTGCTGCCGATTGATATTCTTGGCGAAGCCATTCAACAAAAGCTTTCTGCACAGTCACGTGCACATGAAAAGTTGTGTTTAACAGTACCATTTTTCTTTCGCTATTTTTTCAGTAGTGTTGTTTTTATAAATCGGGGAATGAATGCAAGGTGTCGCAAAAATGTGGGTATCGCACCATAATAGTGCGACATGATTTTGTAGCGCTCTATGAGCGATTTGCGACGATTTTGTGTTGTTGTGCCTTCACTGAGATAGTTGATAGTGACGGTGCCGGTGTAGACATTGCGGCGCGAATGTTGCAGACATTTTATGCACCAATCGTAGTCGGCCGAAAATTTCCATCTCGTATCATAGAGGCTCACAATATTGCGCAAGGCTGTGAATGCTTGGTGGCATACCAACATGCCGTGCTTGAACGAGTCGAGGGTGAGCTTATCGGGCGCTGTGAGATGTCGCGGACCAATATAGTTGTTGTCAATATCAACAAGCTGTGTTTGGCCGTACACCACACCCGGATAGTCGTTAGCCATGATTGCGTCGGCAAGCTCTTGCAGTGTATGCTCGCTGTGAAAACGGTCGCCGGCATTCAGAAATATCAGATAATCGCCCGTAGCCACACCGATGCCCTTATTCATTGCATCGTATATGCCCTTGTCGGGGCTCGAAAATATTTTTGTGCGCTCAGTGGCCGATTTTTGTGCCAACGCCACAGTGTCATCCTTCGATGCACCGTCCATCACAATGTGCTCAAACAGCGTGCACGATTGCTCGTTCACGCTTCGCATTGTGGCTGTTATTGTGCTTGCAGCGTTGTATGTTACAGTGATGATGCTGAATAAAGGATGTGCTACGTTCATGACTAATTTGTTAATTTATAGTGCAAAGATAGCGTTTTCAGTATGATTTTACAAGAAAAAACCGTAACTTTGCTTGTACTATATTATTTATGATAATTATTGAATTGAAAATTACAGAATTCTGACATGAACAAAACACTCTCTTTACTTGCAGCCGGCCTGCTCGTGCCCATGTCGTCACTGGCGGTGACTCCGCTGTGGCTGCGTGATGTGCAGATCTCGCCCGACGGCAGCCAGATAGCTTTTTGCTACAAAGGTGATATCTGGAAAGTTGCCTCTTCAGGTGGCTCTGCTGTTCGCCTGACAACTCAACAGTCTTACGAATGCAATCCTATCTGGAGCCCCGATGGCAAACAATTAGCTTTTGCCAGTGACCGTCATGGCAATTTTGACGTATTTGTGATGGATGCTAACGGCGGCCAAGCTAAACGCCTCACTTTCAACTCAAGCAAGGAATTGCCCGAGACTTTCAGCCCCGATGGTAAAGAGGTATATTTTTCGGCTGCTATACAGGACCCCGCTTCAAGCGCAATGTTCCCGACAGCGCGCATGACTGAGCTCTATGCCGTGCCCGTTGCCGGCGGCGCTTCGCGTCAAGTGCTCGGCACTCCGGCTCAAGCCGTAAACTTTGGCAACGGATTTTTCCTCTATCAAGACGTTAAAGGCTTTGAAGACGAATGGCGCAAACACCACACTTCAAGCGTCACTCGCGACATTTGGCGCTACGATGTCGGCAGCGGCAAACACACAAATCTCACTGCTCATGCCGGCGAAGACCGCAACCCCGTGCTCAACGGCGATAAATTCTACTTCCTCAGCGAGCGCGACGGCGGCACAATGAATGTATATCAAGCTACTCTCGCAAATGCCTCGCAAGTGAGCGCCGTGACAAACTTCAAAACTCATCCCGTGCGCTTCCTTTCGCGCGGCGCTAACGGTCTGTTGTGCTACACCTACGACGGCGAAATCTACACTCAAGCCCCCGGTGCTCAGCCCTCAAAAGTGAGCATTGACGTGGTTGACGACGATGAAGCCGATATCGAAAAAATCGGTGTTCGCTCGGCACGCGAAGCTGCTGTGTCGCCCGACGGCAAATCTATGGCTTTCGTCTATCGCGGCGAAGTGTTCGTAACCTCGGTTGAGTACAATACCACCAAGCAAATCACCAAAACTGCCGAAGCCGAAAGCTTCATAGCTTGGTCGCCCGACAGCAAAACTCTCTACTACACCACTCAGCGCGAAGGCAAATACAACATCTATAAAGCCGAAATGGCTCGCCCCAAAGACGAAGCCAATTTCGCCAATGCTACACTCATCAACGAAACTCCGGTGTTTGAAGCCGACGGCCAAAAACGTATGCAACCCGTCATCTCGCCCGATGGCAAACAGATGGCGTTCGTGCTCGACCGCAACAAACTAATGGTGATGGATCTCAGCACAAAAGCTGTGCGCCAACTCACCGACGGCTCTATGAACCCAACTCGCACCGGCGGCATCGACTTCTCGTGGAGTCCCGACTCTAAGTGGATATTGATATCTATCGACGAGAAACAGCACTATCCCTATTCTGACGCTGCATTGCTCAACGTCGCCTCGGGCAAAATAACCAACCTCACCAACAGCGGCTACACCGTAGAAAATGCTCGCTGGGCTATGGACGGCAACGCGATAATGTTTGCTACCGAGCAATTTGGCATGCGCAACCATGCTTCTTGGGGCTCGCAGGACGACGTGATGCTGCTCTTCCTCAATCAAGACGCTTACGACAAATATAAACTCAGCGAAGAAGATTATGCTATCCGCAAGGATATGGAGAAAAAAGACACTCCCGCCAAAGATGAGAGCAAAACAAAATCAAAAGCCAAGTCAAAAAGCAAGTCTGAAGACAAGGATGCCGACAAAGCAGACAGCAAGGTTAAAGATATCGTAGTAGATTTTGACGGCATCACCGACCGCGTGGTGCGCCTCACCCCAATGTCAACATCTTTGCGCGATGCAATCATCACCGCCGACGGCGAGTGGCTTTACTACATCGCTCAAGCCAACAACGGCGCTCAACTCTGGAAACTCGGTCTCCGCAAAGACGACCACCGCATGGTCTCTAAGGCTGAAGGCTTCTCGGGCTTCGACACCGACAAAGACGGCAACATTTACATCATCGGTAGCAACCTCAACAAACTCGACACCAAGTCGGATAAGCTCACGCCCATCACCTTCTCAACAACAATGTCTATCGACCATAATGCCGAACGCTTATTCATGTTCGACTACATGGCTCGCGAAGAGGGCGAACGTTTCTATAACACCAATATGCATGGCGTCGATTGGAAATATATGACTGAGCACTACCGCCAATTCATGCCCCATATCAACAACAACTACGACTTTGCCGAATTGCTCAGCGAGATACTTGGCGAGTTGAATGTCAGCCACACCGGCGGCCGCTACTCAGGCTACTACTCGTCGCAAGCTGACCGCACAGCTTCGCTCGGTTTGCTCTACGATATGACCTATACCGGTGACGGCTTGAAGGTTGACGAAATCTTGGAAAACGGCCCCTTCAGCAATGCCAAAACCAAGCTTGCTAAAGGCATGATTGTTGAGAAAATCAACGGCGAAGCTATCAAGGCAGGCGAAGACTACAACTCTATGCTTTGCGATATTGCCGGCAAAAAGACTTTGGTGGGCATCTACGACCCCGCTACCAACAAACGCTGGGACGAAGTTGTGTTGCCTATCTCGGCAAGCACTCAAAGCGACTTGCTCTACAAACGCTGGGTGCGTCAACGCCAGGACGATGTTGACCGCTGGTCAAACGGCCGCCTTGGCTACGTACACATCGAGTCAATGGCCGACGACTCTTTCCGCACACTCTATTCTGATGTGCTCGGCAAATACAACGACCGCGAAGGCATAGTTATCGACATTCGTTGGAATGGCGGTGGCCGTATGCACGAAGACATCGAAGTGATGTTCACCGGCCAAAAATACCTCACTCAAGAAGTGCGTGGCACCGACGTTTGCGACATGCCCTCACGACGCTGGAACAAGCCCTCTATCATGCTCATGTGCGAAGCTTGCTACTCTAACGCGCACGGCACTCCCTGGGTCTACAAACACCAAGGCATCGGCAAACTTGTTGGCGCTCCCGTACCAGGCACAATGACCTCGGTTAACTGGGTTACCATGCAAGACCCCACAATGGTGTTCGGTATTCCCGTAGTTGGCTATCGCACTGCTGAAGGCACATATCTCGAAAATGCCCAACTCGAGCCCGACGTTTACGTGCTCAACAGCCCCGAAACTGTAGTCAAAGGCGAAGACACTCAGCTCCGCACTGCTGTCGAAACACTGCTCAAAGACCTTGATGCCAAAAAATAATTAAGCATCACCCCATATAAAACAAATGCGAGAACTCAACGTCGAGCTCTCGCATTTGTTTTTATGTCAATCGTAATTACTCAGTCATTACCTAAATAAGACTTCTTTCCGTTGCGTATGTAGATGTTACCGGGCGTCGGATTTTCCACTCTGCGACCGTTCAAATCAAACGTGCGGTCGTCAGCCTTTTCGGGCGCTGCCATCTCATCAACACCGCTGGTTACGTTGAGCGTAAAGCCGCCTGTCATATCGTATCCCGAGCTCCATCCGCTTGTCGATGCAAGGAACGGCTGCAATGCAGTCACGGCGTAAGCTATGTCGTCGATAACCTCAACCTTGATTACGCCGGCGCGCACTTGCTTGTTGTCTGCAACGTCACCATATAAAACTTTGCCGATATTCACGCGCGGCAATGTCACCTCGGCTTTGCCGTTATTGGGTGCCGACTCGCACAGCACATATTTCCATGTTGTGCCAAAGTCGTCTGATAGCAATATGCGCACTCTGCTGTCTGCACCATACAGGTTTTCGTCAACATTCCAAGTCAGAGTCACCTTATCACCCGAGTTATAGCTCGTATTGTATGTGCCGGTCATCTCAAATGCAGTGCCGTTAACCACGTTCACAATAGTCTCATACGCGGCATAGCCCGTGCCGTGATTGATGTCGTCTTTGCCGTCATTGGCTTGAAGCCAAAAACGGTATGCACCGGTTGCGAGAGTGCGCACATCGGTGTATTCTTTGAGACTCCATGCATTGCTTGATGATAATGTCCATTTAGGCTGAAATTTAACGCACGGATTTGTTGTCTCATCTTGATATGCAACTTTCGGATTGCTTGAAAATCCGCCTGTAGAGTAGCTGATATCTGCTTGCATGGCATTATATTTCAGCTCGTCGCCATCGGGGTCGGTGGCATCTATATTGAATTGGAATAGCGAGCCTTTGGTGATTGTGTATGAATGTTTCAAATTTTGTGTATTCAGCACCGGAGGTCGGTTATCGGTCTGTATGGCGTACACAAAATTATTATAGTTATTCACGTTCGCCTCGTTTTCAACAAGTGTGGTGCGAGCTTCATCGCTATAGTATGAGTTCATAGCCAGACAGTGGCGTATGCGGTATGCCGAAATAAACGAAAACTCGTTGCGCTGATACCCATAGCTCATTATCGACGTGCCTTCCCCCGGCTCGGTGCGGTATCCCGACGCCGTATTGCCGGTGTGGTTCGACCCGAATAGATGGCCTATTTCGTGCAATATTGTCGATACGTATGGCTCGGCAACTGCGTTTGCGCGCAGACTATAGGTGTAGGCTCCGGCGAGAGCTGCCAAACCAAGTTCTTCCGATGATATTTGTGTTATGACAATACCAACGTCAAACTTACTTGGGTCTATTAAATCTGATATCGCACTTGTGCCTATGCGACAGCAATAGTTGGCTGTTGTGCCGCCGGGCCACGTGCTGGTTGAGTCGGTGACAATCAAGTCGTCGTCGTTTACAACCTCAAGACGCAATGACAACTGCTTGCCGAATGTGCTGTTGAATGAAGCCTCGGCTTGTGCCCAGAAGGCATGAATTCTGTCAACGTCGCCATAACCGGGATAGCTCTTGAATGTTTGATACGAAACGGGCAGAGCTACGCGATATACATACACTCGCCCCGTGTTTCTATTCATATCTTCGTCGTAAATTTCGGTGTAGCTGTCACTCGGATATTCGTATGCCTTGATTGTTGGTGCACGAAATATTTCCGGCTCTTCGTCGGCGAGTCCGCACTTGCCGATTTTCGACTTGTCGATTGGCGTGAGTTTCACCTCGCCGTTGGCATCGTTGATAACATCATATACATTGCCGTCGGCATCGTATATTGTGCCGCTTATCGAGCCTTTGTCAGTGATTGCAACAACGCTGACTTGTCCGTGGCTGCCTTTGCTGCAAAATGTGCGTACACCGCTTATCGAGTTGTCGCATTCTTCAAAGTCTAAGTCGACTATTGATTGCACGATTGCGGGCACATCATCGCTCGGCATTGCCGAGGCTGCAGCCGCTGATAGGGTGGAGAGAATTACAATTAGAGCATTCTGTATCTTCATAAATATAGGTCGTTTTTGCTTTTGAGTTTGCTAAGTTCGTTAATTTTGCTGACATAGGCAAGTAATATAGGTGATTATTGCAAATATATCTGAAATTTTCAGTACCTTTGTGAATTATAATCTATTTATACTTTTTAAACCGAATGAAACGTTTCGCTGTTTGCTCAACAATACTATCTTTTGCAGCACTTGCCGCCTCTGCAGGTAGCTGGTATATCAATCTCAGCCGTTCGGGTAGGCCCTCGTTCGCTACCGTAAACCAACCTTTCTCGCTCGATTTCTCAATCGAGAATACCGGCTCCGAGCCAATAAAATCGTTAGACATTAAATATTCGCCATACGGAGGCACGGCCATGACTGTGCACAGCCAACTCAGCGAGCCTATTGAAGCCGGTGCATCGCAAACATTCACTGTAGACGGCTTTGTGAGCGACGTCACAGGCAAAGAAGTGTTTGGAACGCTAACCCTCACCGGAGTCAACGGCGAGCAAAACAGCGGCAAAGATGCCTATGTTTACATTGTGTGCGGCAATCGTTACATCAAGCGAAACCTTGTGATTGAAGAAGCTACCGGCACCGAATGTGGCTATTGCCCAATTGGTATTGTCGGTATGGAGTATATGCGCAACACCTACTCCGACGGCTCATGGATTGGCATATCGGTGTTTGATGACTCTGATATGGATACTGCCGACTCGGTCTACGCAAAATGGTATAAACGCGTTGGCTCAACCCCCAAAGCAATAGCAAATCGCGACTTCTCAAGCAATTACTATCCCGCAAAACAAATGCTTGAGGAGCTATATCTGCGCACCCTCAACGATGCTGCAGTGGTTGGCATTCTCGCTGACGTAAATGCCGATGCCGCAGCAAAAACAGCCAAACTCGACGTTAAAACATTCTATGCTTTCGACGAAACTGAGACTGACTACAAAATAGCTTACACCATAACCGAAGACAATCTCGGTCCGTATGTGCAAATAAACAACTATGCCGGCACCTCAAACGACGTTGACGGCTGGGAAAATATGAGCTATCGCGTGAAATGGATTTTCTCTGATGTTGCACGCGAAGGCTCGGTGTACGAGGGCATAGAGGGCTCGGTTCCTGCCGAAGTGAAGTCGACAGACTACTACGACTTTAGCTGCGACGTAGACCTGTCGCACATCAACGATATCAACTACGCCTATCTTAATATTATGGTGCTCAATGCGCAGGGCCAAATCGAAAACGCCGTGCGCCGCAAACTTGACGGTACGCAAAACGACAACCTCTCAACTGCGTCAGCACTCGCCGTCAAACCGTCAGCCGACAGCCACATAATCGCTATCTACGACCTGCAAGGCCGTCAAGTCAACCCCATTACAATACGCCCCGGCATCTACATCGCGCGTCTTGCTGACGGCACTACCCGCAAAATACTCCGCTAATAATGCGCGGGCCAAAGATTATTCAACAACCCAACGCTCTATATTGCGCGTCTTTGACGAGAA
>CAZYNO010000075.1:0-8698 GCA_964648845.1 uncultured Bacteroides sp. | reverse complement strand
TGCCGCTGCCGCCGTTGCCGGCAAAGATGTGGCGACGATATTTGAGAGGTAGCAAAGTCCACATGTTTTGGTTGCCGCGAAGAATGATGTGACCGCCACGGCCGCCGTCACCACCGTCGGGGCCGCCTTTTGGCACATACTTGGCGCGGTAGAAGTGGCGCGAGCCGGCGCCACCTTTGCCTGAGCGACAAAGTATCTTTACATAGTCTATAAAATTCGAGTCTGCCATTATATTTTAGTGTTTTTGTTGTTACGTGAATATATTCGTTGTCGGAGAGCCGAGCATCTACCCCACCCCGCGGCTATTGTGCCGAGAGATTGCGGTGATGGCGCATGAGCTCTTGGGCTTGGGCGAAGTCGGCATGTGAGCCAACGTCGAGCCAGGTGCCGTTGATGGGATAGTAAACCACCTTGCCTCCGGCTTTTATGGTCGCCTCAATGAGGTCGGTAGCATCAGTGCGCACGTCGCGCTGCAAAGTGGAGAGCACGCTGTTGCGAATGATGTAGATGCCTGCGTTGGCAAAATAAGAGTACGACGGTTTTTCCTCGATGCCGTACACGCGGTGGCCGTCGGTAGTGAGTATTGCAAATGGCACCGACACCTGATAGGGTATCGCTGCTATTGTGATGTCGGCTTGCTCGGCGTGGTGACGCAGGTACATATCTTCAAACGAGATAGTAGTGAGCAGGTCGCTGTTCATCACCAGAGTGTTGCCGCCGGGTTTGTGGTCGATGAGCGCGGCGGCGCCAATGGTGCCGAGGGGAGAGTTCTCGGTGATGCACTTCACTTGCACCCCGGCAACGGGAGAGCTGAAGTGGTCGTATATTTGTTCGGCGAGGTAGCGAGTAGACACCGTGATGTCGGTGATGCCACAGGCAGCCAGTGCCTCAACATTATAGTCGATAATCGCCTTGCCGTCAATTTCGAGCAAGGGTTTGGGGCAGTTGAGCGTGAGCGGGCGCAAGCGTTCGCCTTTGCCACCGGCCATGAGTATTGCCGACAAGGGCAATATAGTGTGCGTCGTCGAGAGGTCAACCAAGTCAACGATATGGTTGTCGGCGTCGAGACGCGGCACCAGCGATATGCCAAATTCGCGCATAGAGCGTATGTTGGCAACGGTGTCGTCCATTGTTTTTCCGTCGGTAATAGCCTTAAAGTTGCGATGCATCACAGCAGCCACTTCTTCGTTGGTGGTGTGGCCGGCAAGCAGAGCGCGGCGCACGTCGCCGTCGGTGAGAGTGCCGCACATGCGGTTGTCGTTGTCCACCACAAACAGAGTCATGGCGCCGCCCGACAGGTCGTTGAGCCGGTCGAGAGCTGAGAGCATTGTCATGTGGGCGTTGATAATATGTCGCTCTTTGTTCATTGCAATGTCTTATAGTTATAACGATGATTGTGCCAAAATTGTTTCGGCAATCATCCAATCAGTGAGAGTATCTAAGTCGATTGAGCGGCTGCGGTCCATCACCGAGGGCACGCGGCGCTTGAATTCGCCGAGGGCGTGAGCACGCAGCGAGTTGGGGTTGATGACATACACGGCACCGTTATATTCCCACACTTTGGGACAGTCCTGGCGTCGGGTGTACAAGCCATCGCCTTTCGAAATGTGGAGATAGCCGTCGTCGGTGGTCTCGTAGCAAGTGTAGTAGGGATTTGAGAGTGCCTCAGCCACGCTCACCACCATGTCTACGTCGGGAGAGTAAAGACTCAGAGCACGTTGCACATCGTCGGCAGTGCGCATTGGCGAGGTGGGTTGCAGCAGCACCACACAGTCAAACTCTATGCCTTGGCGCTCTGCCCAGTCCATAGCGTCGAGCATCACCTCGCGGCTGCCCGAGCGGTCGGTGGCAAAAGCGGCGGGGCGACGGTAGGGCACGGGCACACCGCAGCTTTCAGCCACGGCAGCAATCTCATCGTCGTCGGTCGACACAATCACGTGTGCTGCATCAGCGGCGAGCTGCATAGCCACGTCAATGCTGTATGCTATGAGGGGTTTGCCGGCAAGCGGTTTGATATTTTTGCGCGGAATGCCTTTGCTGCCTCCACGCGCGGGTATGATGTATAGTGGTGTCATCTATTTGAGATCATAAAATTTCTTTTGAGGATTGGCAACGTCAAAATTCATTATAGCGTTGACCATAATGCTGACAGTGTCGGGCTGATAATACGGGTTTTCGGCACGACGGGCGCGGTCGCGACCTTCGGGTGAGAGGGCGTATTTGATGGCAGCGGCAATCTCGGCGGCTGTATCGCCGCATTGTATCACCGAGTCGCTGCGCAATCGTCCGTTTTGTCGCATGCCAATATTGACTGTGGGGATGTGCATTGAAGGCACCTCAACAATGCCGCTCGACGAGTTGCCCACCACGGCAGCCACGCAGCGCAGAGCCGACAGATAGCGCAACATGCCCAGCGACTTCACCGCCTTGACACGGCCGGCGTTGGCGCGGGCATATTCTTCGATGCGGGCGGCAATGCGGTCGCCTCCGGCATCGTTGTTGGGATAAGTTATCAACACATTGCCGGGATGGGTTGAGAGCGCGGCAAGGAGCTCGTCGAAGCGTGTGAGCGGGTCTTCGGCGTCGAGTGTTGCCGGGTGATAAGTCACTAATAATGTGGAAGTTGGGTCGAGCGCAAATCCGTCGAGCGTGGCTTCGAGCTCTTCTTTGCCGAGCAGTGGCTGGTGCATTATGTTCCACACTCCAACGGCACCGGTGTTGATAACTCTGTCGGGCTGTTCGCCCATCTGTATCACGCGGCGGCGATTTTGTTCAGTCTCAACAAGGTGCAACGACGCAAGTTTTGTGAGCGCATGGCGCACGGCATCGTCAACGGCACCTTCGCTGATGGCGCCGCCGGCAATATGCACGATTGGCAGACGCATCACCATAGCAGCCGAAGCCACAGCGAGCATCTCGTAGCGGTCGCCAAGCAATATCACCATGTCGGGATTTATAGCGGCAAAGGCGTCTGACATACCGTCGAGGCAACGCGCCATAGAGTGAGCGCGCGACAGCTCGTCGTCGCCGTCAACAGTCATGTCAACACGCACCACATCGTCAAATCCGGCAGCTTCAATCTCGTTGACAGTCATACCGTATCGCTCAATGAGGTGCATATTAGTGGCCACGATGCGCAGTTGCACATCAGGGCGAGCAGCGAGGGCTTTGGCAAGCGGCGTGAGCAGTCCCCAGTCGGCGCGAGTGCTCGTGACCATGCATAATTTCTTCATATTCAGAGCTGTAGTGCGAGAGGTTTATTTGAGAATGTCGGCAGCGTCTGCATACTTCAGCTGTATCATTTTGACTTGAGTGAGCGTGGTGTCGATTTTGCTGTCGTCGTAGGCAGAAGCGGGATAGATGCCGCGAGCCACAACGTCTTTGCGTGCATTCACAAAATACACAGCATCAACGCCATATCGGCAAATAGTGTTGTAGGCAGCCGTAGTTGGCTCATTTACAGTATATATCGAAGCGTTGTGCAAGCTTTGACGACGCGACTTTGCTATAGCATTTTCTTCGGCAGAAGTGCCACCTTCGGCAGCGGTGCCGGTGCTGCGCCAAGCGCCGTTGAGTATCACCACGGCGCCGCAAGGCAGACCGCCGTCAGCCACCGACTTGCGAGCTGCAGTTGTTGCCATATCCATAAACATTTCGTCGGTAGGCTCTACCTTGTCGACTTTGGTTATGGGCACACCTGCGAGTGCCGTGCCGCAAAGCACAGCAACGAGTATTGCTGCAATTAATACAAGTTTTTTCATCGTAACTATAAATTATTGACGTCTAAACGGCAAAGTTACAACTTAAAATTGATATCCCCAATTTATTGCCGAAAATCTACAAAAATCTACACAGCCCGACCGACGAAAGTGCTCGCGGCCGGGCTGTGGATATGCATTTTTGATTATTTTGCGTTGATTGTGCGGAAGCCGTAGATTGTCACTACGATAAAGCTGATGAGCGGCATCACAAACGACACGTTCACTGCGGGCATGCCAAACACTGTGCCCATGTCGATGATTGAAGCTTGCACCGGAGGCAGCACCGAGCCGCCAAGGATTGCCATAATCAGTCCGGCAGCGCCAAATTTGGCGTCGTCGCCGAGGCCCTTGAGGGCTATGCCGTAGATTGTGGGGAACATTAGCGACATGCAGGCCGATACGCCCACCAAGCAATAGAGGCCGTAGACATCTTGGCAGAATATCACGCCGCAAGTGAGCACGCCGGCAACCACGGCAAGCGTGCCGAGCAAGCGCCCGGGATTAACGTATTTGAGCAGGAAGGTGCACGCAAAGCGACTGGCACAGAATATCACCATAGCCACGATGTTGTAGCGCTGCGACAGCACTTCGGCGGCTTGCTCGCTCATGCCTTCAGCCATAAACACGCGTGTGCCGTATTGTATGATGAATGTCCAGCACATAATCTGTGCACCGACGTAGAAGAACTGAGCCACAACGCCTTCGCGATATTTGCGCAGCGAGAATAAGCGTTTGATTGTGGGCACAAAGTTTATAGAGCGATTGTTTTCGTCGGAGCTTTTGGGCATCTTGACGCAGCGTATAAGCACGAGCATCACAAGGATTACGAGTCCGATGATGACGTAAGGAGCGACTACAACCGAGAGGTCGTGGTCTTTGACAGCTCCAAACTGCTCGGCGGTGAGCTGAGCGCGCTGTGCGGTGTCGAGCGGGTCGAGACGGTTTTGGATGAAGTTCATAGCCACATACATGCCCAGCAGCGAGCCAATTGGGTTGAAAGCTTGCGCCATGTTCAAGCGGCGTGTGGCGCTCTCTTCGGGGCCCATCGACAGGATGTAGGGGTTGCAGCTTGTCTCGAGCACGGAGAGACCGCAAGTGAGGATGAAGTAAGCCAGGAGAAACGAATAGTATTCGCCGGTCCACTTGGCGGGCATAAACAGCAATGCGCCAACGGCATAGAGACCGAGACCAAGCAGCACGCCCGACTTGTATGAAAAGCGGCGTATGAACATTGCAGCCGGAAATGCCATGGCGAAATATCCGCCGTAGAATGCAACTTGCACGAGGGCACCGTCGGTAACGCTCATGCGGAAAATCTTTGAGAATGCCTTGACCATCGGATTTGTGATGTCGTTGGCAAATCCCCAAAGCGCAAAGCACGAGGTGATAAGTATGAATGGCAGCAAATATTTTGTGCCGTCTTTAGTGAGAATAGATGGTGTTGTCATTAATAGGGTTGAATTTAAGGTTAAAATGCATTATAGTGCTTGCACCATAATGTTGCCGATGGCCGTAGCCTCAACAGGGCCGGCTATCACGGGGATGCCTATGGCTTGCTCGGTCAACGCATTGAGCAACTTGTTGCGACTGCCGCCGCCAATGATGTGCAGACATTCAACGGGCTCGGGCAGCAAGCTGTTGAGTTGGTCGATGCCTTGCTTGTAGCGCGCGGCGAGTGATTGCACCACGCAGCGCACATAGTCGGCTTGACTGTGCGGCGGCTCAATGCCATTGTCGGCACAATAGCTGTCGATGTTGTGCTGCATGTGGCTTGCCGAGCCAAATGCGGGATAGTCAACATCAATGATGCCGGGATATGTGCTGATGTGCGCAGCGGCAAGCAGCACGTCGTAGTTTGTCTCGAGGTTTTGTTCGCGCCATTCGTCGATGAGGCATTGCAGTATCCACAATCCGGTGATATTCTGCAGGAAGCGTATTTTGCCGCCCACGCCGCCTTCGTTGGTAAATCCGGCAAGGCGTGCCTCTTCAGTGAGTATCGGCTCGTCAATCTCTGCGCCGAGCAGCGACCAAGTGCCCGAGCTGAGGTAGGCGCGAGTGCGCTTGCCATCGTCTTTGGGCACGGCATATACGGCGCTGGCAGTGTCGTGCGAACCCACGGCAACAACCTTCACATCGTGCGGCAAGCCAAGCTCGTCGGCAATCTCGGGCTTCACATATCCGCGCACGGTGCCGGGCATGATGATATTGCCGAAGATGTGACGCGGCAGCTGCATGCGGTCAATGAGGTCGAAATTCCAGCTGCGTGTTTTTGCGTCGAGCAGCTCGGAGGTAGATGCAATGCAATATTCATTGGCAATGTTGCCGGTGAGGAAGTAGCTGAACAAGTCGGGCATAAAAAGCAGATGCGCTGCGGCAGCGAGTTTTGGGTCGTTGTCGCGTTTAAGCGCCAAGAGTCGGTAGAGGGTGTTGATAGGCATCACTTGTATGCCCGCGGTGGCATAATGCGCCGACAATTGAGCGGGCGTGAAGGTAGCCTCCGGCAAGCCGTTGACTGCCGAGTCGCGGTAGCAAATGGGGTTGCCGAGCAGGTTGCCGTTAGCGTCGATGAGGCCAAAGTCTACGCCCCAGGTGTCGATGCCTATGCTTTTGATGTTGTAGCCCTCGTCAACGGCTTTGCGTATGCCGTCTTTCATCTCTTGAAACAGCGCGGGAAAGTCCCAATACGTTGTGCTGCCGAGAGTGATTTGACGGTTTGCAAAGCGGTGTATCTCATCGAGATGCACGGTTGCGTCGGCGCAGGTGCCGGCCATCACGCGGCCGCTACCTGCTCCGAAGTCAACTGCTATATATGCTTCTGTCATTTTTTAGTTTTACCGAGAACGTACACCTCAAGGTCGTCAATTTCTTGCGGTGTGAGAGTTGTGTATTCGCCGCCTGATTGAATGATGATGCGGCATGCCATTTCGAAGAACATGGCACGCTCAAACACCTCGTCGAAGGTTTTGCCGCACACAACCTGGCCGTGTTTGAGCAGCATGATTGAGTTGTGCTCACGCATAGCTGCCACAACATGTTCGGCAAGCTCTTTCGAGCCGGGGCGGAAGTAGGGCACAATGGGTATCTCTTTGCCGACGTGGCAAGGTACTTCGGCAGTGACGTTGAAGTCGGTGGGGCGATTTTTCATGCACGCTACGGCTGTTGCGTAGGGCGACTGGAAGTGCAGCACCACGTCAACGTCGGGACGCTCGCGCATAACGCCGAGATGGAACACGCTCTCCATCGACGGTTTCACTCCGTTGAGCACGGTGCCGTCGGGGCGGCATATCGACACCTTTTCGGCTTGCAATGCGGGCACCCACGAGCCGGTGCCCGATATCAACACCTCGTCGGGGCTAATGCGCCACGACAGGTTGCCGGAGCTGCAGATAGTGAGCCCGGCATCGCCCACGCGATGCGCCATCTCGAGGAATTGGTCTATTTGTTTTCTTGTTGCCATAATATTTTTTTTAAGTAAAGAGTAAGAAGTAAAAAGTAAGAAGTGGGATGCCGACGCACGCGTTGGCTACTCTTTACTCTTTACTTTTTACTTTTTACTCTTTACTTTTTACT
The DNA here is from genome assembly GCA_964648845.1 of uncultured Bacteroides sp. Taxonomy (GTDB): domain Bacteria; phylum Bacteroidota; class Bacteroidia; order Bacteroidales; family Muribaculaceae; genus CAG-873. The sequence continues at coordinate 1,367 of CAZYNO010000075.1, read as the reverse complement.
CTTTTTACTTTCATTCATTTGTAGGTTGGGCCGTAGGTTTGGCAGGCGCGGTAGTCGGCGCCTTCTTTGTCCATGCCAAAGGCATTCCATGCTGCGGGACGGAAGATTTTGTCATCGTCAACATTGTGCATACACACGGGTATGCGCAGCATTGAGGCGAGAGTGATGAGGTCGGCACCGATGTGGCCGTAGCTGATAGCGCCGTGGTTTGCACCCCAGTTGTTCATCACCGAATAAACGTCTTTGAATGCGGGTTTATCGCAGAGACGTGGCACAAACCAGGTTGTAGGCCAAGTGCGGTCGGTGCGCTCGTTGAAGATTTTGTGAATTTCGGGGTCGATGTCAACGGTCCAACCTTCGGCGAGTTGGAGCACCGGGCCGAGGCCTTTCACAATATTTACGCGCATCATGGTGACGGGCATACCGCCTTTAGAGAGGAAGTTTGACGAGAAGCCGCCTCCGCGGAAGTATTCGCGGCTTGCGGGATACCATGTAGTGGCGTCGAGACATTTTTTCACCTCGTCGTCGCTGATGAGCCAGTGCTCTTTCATTGCAGGATTTCCTTGCTCGTCGGTCTGTTGGCCTGTAGCGTCGAGAGTGGTGGCACCCGAGTTGATAAGGTGGATAATGCCGTTTGAAGCGAGGCCGGTAAGCTCTTTGCCGGTCACACGTTTCACGGCTTCGGGGCTCCAGTATGTGCGCACATCTGAGAAGATTTGAGCACGGTTGCTGAGCAGGTGGCCGAAAAGCATAGCCACGCCGTTGAGCGAGTCGTTTTCGGTGGCGAGCACGTATGCTTCGCGAATGCCGTTCCAGTCGAATGAGGTGTTCATAAGCGACTCGCTATAGTCGCCGTTGGGATAGAAGTCGGTCCATTGGCGTTGACCCTGGAAGCCGGCAGCTATTGCGTTGTGGCCCAGCGACTCTTCTTTGAAGCCCATTTCGAGCAATTTGGGGTTGCCTTGCATGAGGTCGCGCATGATGAGAGTCATCTTGACAACGAACTCCCAATCGAAGTCTTTTTGTTCGCGGGTTTTCACCTTGCCGGCGGGGTTGAAGTCTTTACCTTCGTGGGGTTTGCAATATTTTTCGGTCCACGCCATGGCCTTGGCAAATTCTTCTTTATCGTAGATGCCTTCGGCCATGCGGCGGATAATTTCTGTGAGGTCAACCGACTCGTTGCGCATGCCAAGATAGTCTTGGAAGAAGTCGGTGTTGACAATAGAGCCGGCGATGCCCATGCACACGCTGCCCATAGAGAGGTACGATTTGCCGCGCATGGTTGCCATTGCTTGTGCAGCGCGAGCAAAGCGGAGGATTTTTTCGGCAACGTCGGCAGGGATGGTGTTGTCGTCAAGGTCTTGCAC
>CAZYNO010000074.1:0-8878 GCA_964648845.1 uncultured Bacteroides sp. | reverse complement strand
TTTGAGGTTGCCGATGTCTTCGGTGAAGATGATAGTCTCGGGGCGTATGGGGTGGTGAGCGATGTGGTTTTGCTGTATGTACTCCATAGCCAAGGTGAGGCGAGTGAGCAGTTGCTCGTAGTGTTTGTCGGAGAGTTTGTTGTTGTCGAGCAGCGTGCGCAGCGAGTCGCCGTAGACGTCGTCGGTTATGATGCAGCGACCAATGCCGGGCACGTCTTCATAGTCGTTAATCATCACGATGTTTGGGTGCGACAGGTTGTAGCGCACGTCAAATTCTTTTTCAATCATAGCCTGATATTGCGGCATGTCGCGATATTGTGGCTTGAGAGTTTTGAGCATAACCCATTTGCCAAACTTTTTAGCCTGGTAAACGTCGTAATATTCTTCGTCCCATGCGGGGAGTAGTTCTATGTCGGTCCAGCGGGTTTCTTTGTTGATGGTGCCGGGGGTGTTTTGGTCGCTCATGATGATAAAGACTTAGTGAAAAATCTGTTTTTAGTTTTGCTCGAGGTCGTCAAACGAAATGAAGTTCGAGTTGCTTGTTGAGGGTGCACGGTTTGCGTCTTTGTCGGTTGACAAAGAGTTGCGCGAGTTGGTGCCGAATGAGGCTGACGCCGAGCTGCGGAAGTTGCGAGTGTATGAGGGGCGTTCGGCTTCGGCGATAGCGTCGTCGTTGTCGAGCTCGTCGGGGTTGAGCACTTTTGTGCGTGAGCCGATGGGGCGTTTGGGGAAGTTGTCGATGACGCCGGGGCCGTATTCTTCTTCGATGCGTTTGGTGTCTTCGGCTTCTTTTTGTATTTTGGCGGTGTCGATGAGCGGACGTTCTTTGTCGTCGACGGTGACATCGAAGCCTGATGCGAGGATTGTGATTTTTACCTTGTTTTCGAGGCCGGGTATGCGATAGAGACCCCACATAACGTCAACGTCAGAGTCGATGTTGTTGACGAAGTCGGTGAGGGCATTCACCTCGCTCATTTCGAAGGGATATTGTGGGTCGTCGCTGACGTAGAGCACCATGAGGAGCTTTTTAGAGCCGAAGATGTCGGTGTTGCGGAGCAGCGGAGAGTGGAGGGCGTCTTCAATAGCTTTGTTTACGCGGTCTTCGCCTTCGCCGTAACCCGACGAGATGATGGCAGTGCCACCGTCGCGCAGAGTAGAGTCAACGTCGTTGAAGTCGCGGTTTACCACGCCGGGGATGGTTATAATCTCGGTGATGCCTTGGGCGGCGGTGAGCAGCGTATCGTCGGCTTTGGCGAATGCGTTGAATATGTCGAGGTCTTTGTAAATCTCGGTTAGGCGCTCATTGTTAATCATGAGCAGGGCGTCAACGTTTTTGCTCATTTCTTTAGCACCGTCGAGGGCTTTGATGACTTTGCGTTTGCCTTCGAAGAAGAAGGGTATGGTGACAATGCCCACGGTGAGGATGCCGAGGTCTTTGGCAATGCGAGCTACTACGGGAGCAGCACCGGTGCCTGTGCCTCCACCCATACCGGCGGTGATGAACACCATGTCGGTGTCGTCGTCGAAGAGGTCGGCGATTTTGTCGGCGTTGTCTTCGGCAAATTGTTTGGCGCGTTCGGGCTTACCTCCGGCACCGCGACCGGGACCGATAACAATGCGGGTGGGGATTGCCGATTGGTCGAGGGCTTGTTGGTCGGTATTTATGAGGATGAACGACACGTCTTTGATGCCTTGGTTGAACATGTGGTTAACAGCGTTGTTACCACCGCCGCCAATGCCTATCACTTTGATGCGCTGTGCGGGAGCGTGAGCGCCTTCGTCAAATTCGTGGGTTGAAGTGATGTCTTCAGGAGTCATATCTTGTTATGTTTTATATCGTAGGTGTGAAAAAATTGTCTGTTTTGAGAGTGAGAAGAGGAGGTGACGAACGAGAGGGGAAGTTATTCCAGCTCTTCGTCTTCGAGGTCGTTGCCTTCGCCCGAGTCGTCGATAAGGTCTTTGATGCGGCTCTTGATGCGGTCGTAAAGGCCGGGGCGCGACAAGCGTTTTTGCTCTTTTTTGCGGCGTTTTTCTTCGGCAGCGATAGCTTTTTCGCGTTCCTCTTTGGCCTTTTCGGCTTGGCGCTGTTTGCGTCGTTCTTCTTCGTCGCTGTCCACGAGGAGATATTCTTCGCTAACGTTAGTTTCGTCAGTAGCGGGCTGCGACTCGGGCTCGTCGTCGTTAGCCGGAGTGTTGCCGAACACGCCACCGGTGTAGTCGTAAATGCTCGATATGGGCTGAGCGGGCTCTTCGGGTGCGTGATGCTGCTGAGCAGGCTGAGCGGGTTGTGAGGGCTGCTGTGTGGGCTGTTGCACGGGTGCGGCAGCTGTCTGAGCCGGCTTAGCTGTCTGTACGGGCTCGGCGGGTTTTTCGGGCTCGGGCTCGTAGGGGGTGACACAAGGCACGGTGTTGCCGTTTTGGCAGCGCAGCATAGCTTCGTGGGCGAGAGCAATAAGGTCGATGTTGTCGGTGGGGTTTATTGCGGGGTCGGACACGAGGATAGAGTGCGAGGGCGCAGAAGCCACGCGCACGGGGAGGTTGCTTTGTATGCGGAGCAGCTGGCAGAAGTTGCGCAGCTTGGCGCCGCGTCCGGTGATGATGATGCCTGAGCAGATTTCAGACGATTTGTATCCGGCAAATTTGATGTGTGCAAGTATGTTGGCGATGATTTCGCTAACGCGAGCTTGCACAAAGTTGTCGATGGTGCGCTGTTCTTCGGTGAGCGAAGTGCTGTCGGAGATAGCGTTGCCAAGGCGAATTTTTATTTTTTCGGCTTGCTCTTCGATTACGCTCATGCCGTTTGCGAGGTCGCGAGTGATGTTGTGCGAGCCGAGGGGAATGGTTGCGAGATATTGCAGCGAGCCGTCTTTGTAGATTGCTACGGTTGTAGTCTCGGCGCCAAGGTCAACGAGCATGCAGCCGGGTTTGGTGTCTTCGGCGGTGAGGGTGAGGTTGGCAATGGCGAGGGGGCGCACCACGTATCCGCAAATATCAAGGTCGAGACGTTCAACAATCACGCGCTCAAGGTTGCGCTCGTTGAGGGGGTCGCAAAACACGAGGGTGAAGTCGGCTTTGATGCGTTTGCCGAACGAGCCCACGGGGCGCGATGTTGCTATTTCGTCGATGATGTATTTTAGGGGTATAACTTCGAGAGCTATGCGGCCTTCGGGCACTTGAAGCATAGCTTCTTTTTTTAGGCGACTGATAACGTCGTTGGTGATTTCGGTTTCGTCGCCGAAGTCGAGCGAGGCTGTAGCTTTGCACGAGGCGAGTGAGCGGCCGCCGATGGCGGTGTAAACGCCGGTAATTTTGCGGGGATACAAGCCGGTGCGGCCGCTGAGGCGGTCGAGGGCGAGCATTGTATGGCGAGTGACGTCTTCAACGTTCTGAATGCGGCCGTAGCGCACGCAGTTTGTCAAAGGCTCTTCTTCGATGGCAATAACAGTCACGGGAGTATCGCTGCCGAGGTCGGAAGCGAACGAGGCGGCGCCGATTTTTGTAGCGGAGCTGCCAATCTCGAGTGATATCACATAGTTTGTATTCATTGCTTAAAGGATGGAGGTGAAAATGGTGGATGTGTTTGCTATGTGTGAAATGGGAAATTAAGGTCAACTTTTAGATGAGGGAGAGGGTGCAGAGCTGTCGTCGGTGGTGGTAGTGAGCATAGTGCCGTTGTCGAGCACTTCGTCAACAATACCGTCGAGCTCGGTGAGAGGGCGGTCGTCGATAACTTTTTTTGTGCGGCGGGTGGCCACGAGGCGACCGCGCCATTTTACAGAGAGGGTGTCGTAGTAGTTCCACCCTTTGATGTTCATCACTTCGTGATAGAATTTGCGCAGGCGGGCAAATTTGTCGGCAATCATGGTTGTGTCGCCGATGTTTATCACGTGTCCTACCACTGAGGGCACAACGATAATGTCGCCGCGTTTGTTTACTGTCACTTCGGTGACGAGAGCATCGTACTCCGGATTGCGGCGAATGTAGTCGAACATGGGCAGCAATTCGGCGACATCTTCGCCCGAGGCGAAGTGTCCGGAAACGATAGGCACATCAATGTGATAGCGGGCATCGGCTTTGATGCGTTTGCCCTGACTGTTGATGTAGTATGAATTAACTCCGTCGAACACACGAGCCACGGGCTGCATGGGCACAACGTCGATGCGCAGCATGCCGTTGTTGAGGAGCACACAATGTGCGTCTTCGATTTTGTCGAGAGCGCGCAGTGTGTTTTCAATCTGCAGCGTGTTTAGTTTGCTGTGTTTGGTGCGGCGTATAGATTTGCTGAGGTTGCCGAGCTCGGTGTCGATGTCGGCAGAGGTCACGAAGCCGTTGCCGGTGGTGTCGTCAATGCATATCTGCAAGCCGGAGAAATAGTCGGCGCGTTCGCCCGAGCGGGTAAACGACACGGCGATGATGATATATGCTATCATCACCACAGAAAGGATGCAGTTTACAATAGTTTGACGACTCATAATCAGGCTTGCGTTTTAGCTATTTTTACCAGTTCGGGGAGGGAGTTGTTGATATCTCCGGCGCCGAGGGTTAATAGAATGTCAAAGTTAATATTTTTTATTGTCTCAACCAAGTTTTCTTTGCAAATCATCATTTTTTCGGGAGAATTGACGTTGTCGAAGATGATTTTTGAAGTGACACCGGGTATCGGTTCTTCGCGAGCGGGGTATATGTCGAGCAGCACGAGAGTGTCGGCGGCAGAGAGTGCTTCGGCAAATTGCGGGGCAAAGTCGCGGGTGCGGCTGTAGAGGTGCGGCTGGAAGGCTACGGCGAGTTTTTTGCCGGGATAGAGAGCTTTGACCGAGGCGATGCTTTGGCGCACTTCGTCGGGGTGGTGAGCATAGTCGTCGATAATCACGTGTCCGCCGGGCAGGGGCTCTTTGAGCCAAAATTGGAAGCGGCGTTCGGCACCTTTAAATGAAGCCATGGCAGTGCGCACGTCGTCGGCAGTGACAGCGCCGGTGATGTGGCAGGCGGCAATTGCAGCGATGGCGTTTTCGATGTTAATCTCCACGGGCACACCAAGTTCGATGTCGGTGATGACTGTGCCGTCGAATGCCACAAAATCGAAGACTATGGTGCCGTTGCCGCGGCGTATGTTTGCAGCGTGGAAGTCGCCTTCGTCGCGCGAGTATGTGTAGGTTTTCACACCTTCAACGGGACGCGGCCGGAGCTTCAATCCGGTGTGCACAATGAGTGTGCCTTGGTTGTCGATGAGCTCTGTGAAGTGGGCGAAACTTTCGAGGTATGCTTCTTCGGTGCCGTATATGTCGAGGTGGTCGGGGTCGGTAGCGGTGACCACGGCGATGTGCGGCGACAGGCGGTGGAAAGAGCGGTCGTATTCGTCGGCTTCGATGACTGAATAGGGCGAAGTTTCGCTGAGCAGGAGGTTGGAGTTATAGTTGCGTAAAATACCACCTAAAAATGCATTGCAACCAATTTTTGAGCAGTGCAACAAGTGTGCGGCCATCGACGATGTTGTGGTTTTGCCATGTGTGCCCGAAAAGCAGATAGCTTTGCTGTTGCGGGTGATGAGGCCGAGGGCTTCAGAGCGTTTCATGAGCTCGAAGCCGCCGTCGCGGAAGAACGTCAGAGGCACGTTGTTGTGGGGTATTGCAGGGGTATAAATTACGGCGGTGGTATCTTTGTTGCGGAAGGCGTCGGGCACTGCGTTGAGTGAGTCTTCGTAGCTGATATTCACGCCTTCGGTGGTGAGAGCGGTGGTGAGAGCGGTGCGTGTGCGGTCGTATCCGGCAACGTTCACGCCGCGGCTCAAGAAGTAGCGTTCGAGGGCAGCCATGCCAATGCCGCCTGCTCCAACAAAGTATATGTTAGGTTTCATTATTTTAGTCTAAATGTTGATTAATTGTTCGAGATGGTCAACGATTTTTTCGGCGGCGTTGTTGAGAGCCATACGCTTGATGTTTTGGCTCATGATAGCGCGACGATTTTCGTCGGCGAGTAAGTCAGTTGTAGTTTTGCCAAGTTGAGCAACAGCATCGGCGTCGAGAATCATCACGGCGGCGTCTTTATTGACGAGGGCTAAGGCATTTTTGCGCTGATGGTCTTCGGCAACGTTTGGCGACGGGATTAAAATTGTTGCTGCACCAAGTAATTGTAGCTCGCTAATTGTGCCGGCTCCGGCGCGCGACACAACGAGGTCGGCGGCGCGATAGGCAACAGCCATGTCGCTGATGAATGCTTGGGCGTGCACGTTTGCATATTTTTGAGCCGTAGCGCAACATTCGTCGGCATAGAATTTGCCGGTTTGCCACAGCAGTTGCACGTCTTTTTCGGCGAACAACGGCAGTGCAGCGGTGATTGCATTGTTGACGGTGCGAGCACCGAGGCTGCCACCGATTGAGAGCACCAAAAGCTTGTCGGGGTCAAAGCCGAGGGTCTTTTTAGCTTCGGCTTGCGAGAGCGTGCAATTGAGAATGTCGGCGCGCACGGGGTTGCCGGTTTTGATGATTACGTCGGCGGGGAAGAAGCGCTCTAAGCCGTCGTAGGCAGTGCAGATAGCTTTAGCTTTTGAGGCGAGCATCTTGTTGGTGACTCCGGGGTAGGAGTTTTGCTCTTGCAGCAGAGTGGGCACGCCGTGTTTTTGGGCTTGTTTGAGCATGGGGCCACTGGCATAACCGCCCACGCCGACAGCAATGTCTGGCTTGAAGTCTTTGAGCACTTTGCGTGCCAGGCACATGCTTTTGTAAAGCTTGAACAGCACTTTGAAGTTGCGCCAAAGGCGTTTGCGGTCGAAGCCTGCCACGGGGAGGCCAACAATTTTGTATCCGGCAGCGGGCACGCGCTCCATCTCCATGCGGCCGAGTGCGCCCACAAATAATATTTCGGCGTCCGGATGGCGGCGACGCACCTCGTTGGCGATAGAGAGGGCCGGGAAGATGTGGCCTCCGGTACCGCCACCCGATACGAGCACTCGCAAGGGACGTGAATTTTCGTTGTTCATATATCTCTAATATATATAATGTGTAGTAATATTCTAAAGTTGAGTCGGGTTGTCGGGCATGTCGTTGTCGGAGAGGGCGCTGATGTTGTCGTGCACCTCTTCTTTAATGCCTTTACGTTTGGCGAAGCGGCTCACGCTAAGCATCATGCCCAACGCTATAGATGTGACGATGACCGACGAACCGCCCTTCGACAGCAAAGGTAGCGGCTGACCGGAGACGGGAAGACATCCGGTGACAATGCCCATGTGGAATATGGCTTGGTAGACAATGAAGACTGCCATGCCGATGACGAGGAGAGCGGGAAATGCTTTGCGACACTTCATGGCTATGCGTCCGGCGCGTGCGAGGAGCCAGAGGTATAGTGCGAGCAGCAACATGCCGCCAACCAAGCCGGTGTCTTCAATCACGATAGCGAAGATGTAGTCGGAGAAGGCGAGGGGCAGACGTGCGGTTTCGCGCGAGTTGCCGGGGAATACGCCGATGATGCCGCCGTTGGCTTGTGCGATGAACGAGTATTGTTCTTGCTGGTTGTCGCTGGTGATAGTGTCGAGATATTTGTCGGTGCGCAAGAAGTCGGTGATGCGCTTGATGCGCAGCTTGGTGCGGTCTTCGCCGTTTGCAGGCGCTGCGGCGTCGGCAACAAGCTCGGTGTTTTCTTCGCTCGGGGCGTCAGACTTGGCTGAGATGTATTTGTAGCCTAGATATCCGCCGCCGATAAGGACGTATATGCCCACCACGCAGCCAAGCTCTTTCCAGCGCACACCGCCGATAATCATCATCGACACGGAGATTGCCATGAGCAGGATGGTGTTTGTGAGACCTTGCTTGATGAGCAAGCCGCCGAACAGCAGCACAATGCCGCCCACACACGCCACCATGCGCCGGTCAAAGCGTTTGTCTTCTTCTTCGTGGCCGGGGCGATAGTAGACTATGTAGTTGCAAAGTATGCGGGCAATGACCAGAGCCGCCGAAAATTTGAGCAGCTCGGAGGGTTGCACCGATATGCCCAGCAGCTTGAACGAGCGACGTGCGCCGTTGATGATGTCGCCGAAAAACATCGTGTAGACGGTGGCGACTATGCTACCCGCCACAATGACGAATGCCCACTGATAGAAGCGGCGATAGTGGGTGCGCTGCAACACTAACATGATGACTAATCCCGCAGCAAGCAGCACCACGTGTCGCAGCAGCGGTGCGAGGATGTTTCCGGCAACGACTTCGCGGCTTGAGGCACTGTAGAGCTCGATAATCGAAAAGATTACCAGAGCAATGTAGATGCCCCAAATTTGTTTGTCGATGCGTGCCTTTGGTCGCACGGCTTTGACGTCGTTGAGGATGCGTTCCTTTTTAGAGGGTGACTCTTCGTTTGATGAGGGAATATTGTCGAGAGCTGTCATTGTGGTTTGGAGTGAAGAGGTTTTATTTTAAAGCGTTGACTGCGGCTTTGAATTGGCGACCGCGGTCTTCGTAGCTTTTGAAGAGGTCGAAGCTGGCGCAGCAGGGCGAGAGCAGCACGGTGTCGCCTTGCGAAGCAGCGCTTTTAGCAGCTTGCAGAGCGTCGGCGAGCGAGTTGGTAGAGGTTACGGGCACCACGCCGTTGAAGAAGTCAACGATTTTTTCGTTGTGTAGGCCCATAGCCACTATAGCTTTCACTTTTTGCTTCACGAGCGGAAGTATCTCGGTGTAGTCGTTGCCTTTGTCTTTGCCGCCGAGGATGAGCACTGTGGGTGTGGTCATCGACTCGAGAGCGTACCATGTTGAGTTTACGTTTGTGGCTTTAGAGTCGTTGACGTAGCGCACGCCGTCGATAGTTGCAACATACTCCAAGCGGTGCTCCACGCCTTCGAAGTCGCTGAGCGAGCGGCGAATGTCGTCGCGGCGAATGTCGAGCAAGCAAGCCG
>CAZYNO010000073.1:0-8986 GCA_964648845.1 uncultured Bacteroides sp. | reverse complement strand
CACCGGGTTCTTTTGTGCGGTCGAGCACTGCAATGCGTTTGCAGGTCTTGGGCACTGCTGCAAGAAGGTGTTTAACCGAGAAGGGACGATACAAGTGAACGGCAACCAAACCAACTTTTTCGCCTTGAGCAACGAGATAGTCGATAGCTTCTTGAGCAGCTTGTGTCACGCTACCCATAGCGATGATAACGCGCTCGGCATCAGCAGCACCGTAGTAGTTGAACAAGTGATATTCGCGACCGGTGATTTTGCTGATTTCGCCCATGTAGTTTTCTACAATTTCGGGCACTGCTTCGTAGTATTTGTTTGAAGCTTCGCGGTGTTGGAAGAATACGTCGCCGTTTTCTGCCATACCACGAGCCACGGGAGCTTCGGGGCTGAGTGCGCGTGCACGGAATTCGGCAAGTGCTTTGCGGTCGAGCAATGAAGCGAGAGCTTCACCGTCGATTTCTTCAATTTTTTGAATTTCGTGTGATGTGCGGAAGCCATCAAAGAAGTTCAAGAAAGGCACGCGGCTTTTGATTGTTGACAAGTGCGCAACACCGGCGAGGTCCATAACTTCTTGCACTGAGCCTTCGGCCAACATTGCGAAGCCGGTTTGACGGCACGACATAACGTCTTGGTGGTCGCCGAAGATTGACAATGCGTGTGATGCCAATGTGCGGGCTGATACGTGGAATACGCAGGGCAGAAGTTCACCTGCAATTTTGTACATGTTGGGAATCATCAACAGCAAACCTTGCGATGCGGTGTAGGTTGTTGTCAATGCACCGGCTTGCAATGAGCCGTGCACGGCACCTGCTGCACCACCTTCACTTTGCATCTCTTGCACGAGAACTGTCTCGCCAAAGATGTTTTTACGGCCTGCGGCTGCCCATTCATCAACATATTCAGCCATGGTTGATGAAGGAGTAATAGGATAGATTGCTGCGACCTCAGAGAACATGTAGCTCACATGAGCGGCGGCTTGGTTACCGTCGCAGGTCAAAAATTTCTTCTCTTTACTCATAGTTTGATTAATAGAAACTTATTTAGTGTAGTTATTATTTCCGATAAAAAGTTAAGCCTAAAACTTACAAAGCACAAAGGTAAAGAAAAAAATGCAATTTGCCCAAAAAATCAGTTAATTCTCTATTTAATAATGTATAAATATTCTTATTTGTGCGCTTTTAACTATTAATCCTTAATATATACATGCACACAACAACTTTTCCGCTCCCTTGAGGGGAGTGGAAAAGCGTGCCGTTATGCGGTTTTTAGAATAATGGGAAGCTCGATGTTGAGAGCACGTATTTGCGGCGGAAGTCTTCGTTGCGCATGCACAAAAGCAGAATGCCTTGTATGAGCATGAGCAAGTCAAAGGCGCCGCAAGTCACCAAGCAGAGCAAGATGGTGAGTATGCCGGCAGTGGTTTTGCCAAGATAGAAGTAGTGAATGCCAAGGGAGCCTACAAGTATTGCTAAAAGTCCGGCCACGCCGCGGCTTTTGCCCTCGGGACATTCGGCAAATGCGTCGTTGTTGCGGAAGCTTTCTGACACTTGGTCGTTGTAGTCGAAATTCATCGTTTTTTGAATAGTTTTAAGGATTAGTATATGTTGTGTATGATATTCTATGCACAAAGATAGAATATCATACACTTAAATGCAAATTTTATTGGTCTAAATTATTATAAATCTTTCACTTGGCGAGCAAAGTGCACCATCTTGATTGCGGCTTCGGCAGCCTCAGAGCCTTTGTTGCCGAGGCGTCCGCCGGCGCGGTCGATGGCATCTTGCTCGGTGTCGACGGTGAGCACGCCGAAGATCACGGGGATGTCGCAGTCGGCATTGAGGGCGGTGACGCCTTGTGTCACGCTTTGGCAAACGTAGTCGAAGTGGGGTGTGCCGCCGCGTATCACGCATCCGAACACTATCACTGCGTCATACAATCCGGCCTCGATGAGTTGCGAAGCTCCGAAGGTGAGTTCTACAGCTCCGGGCACGTCAAAGCAATCAATGTCTTTTTTGAGGTTGAGGCCGGCGTTTTTAAACACTTCGAGAGCGCCGTCGCGCATTGCGTGAGTGATGTGCGAGTTCCACTCGGCAGTGACGATAGCCACGCGCAAGTTGTCTACTTTAGGCAATGATTGGCGCGGAGCGCCGTTTGAAAGTTCGGTTGACATATCTTTATATAGTTTTGTGTGTGATTTTTTGTTAGTTGTTTAGTGCTGTCGTTGCCAATCGGTTGAGAGGGCATCGAATGCTTTGTTGGCAGCTTGCACGGCATTGTTGAGCAGACGTTGGCGCAACTCTTGCGATGGGGTGTCGAAGTCGTCGGCATGGCAGTCGGCATTGATAACCTCGGCAACAACCCCGGCCACGGCTCCGGCGTTCCAAATCAGAGAGCGCGAAGCCACGGCATCAATTGATGCCTGGTCGGCTTGATTTTCGGTGAAATAGCTGAGTTGGCACACTGTAGAGTCGACGTTGATGAGCGATTTGCAATAGAAGTCGATATTGTTTTCGTAGCCGTCGGCAGCATTGCGGGCGCCGAAGATGTATTGCAAGTCGGCTGTGCGCGATATCACTATGCTTGCCACTTCAAGATTGTCGAGCACATTGGGCATCACGCGGGTGATGCGCGGAGCTTGCGAGGGCAGAAAGCCCGGCAAGTATATCATTATTGCCCCGCGGTCGTGGGCGTGAGTGAGCAGCTGGCTCATGCGGCGATGCATGCGCGGGTCTATGGCGTAGTATCCGCCGAAAATCACGATGTCGTCGCGTTCGATGCGCGGCCACACCACGTCGAAACATTCGTCGGGATAGTTCTCATATCTTGTCACGGTCATTTGGCCGTTAGCGTCGGGGATGTATAGCAGTGTCGGCGATACGCCTTCGGTGATGCGGTCAATGTTTGTGGTGTCAACCCCGGCTTCGTCGAGATATTTCACCACGGCGTCGCCCACGACGCAGGCCGAGGCTTCGGTGATAGCCGTTACATGCATTCCGGCTTTCGAAAGAATTGCTGCGGCGTTGATAATACGGCCGCCGGGCATCGCGCCCACGGGTTGCCCTTGGGTGTTGAACACCACATCAAGAGCACATTCGCCTATGCAAAAAATATTTCTCATTGTTAGTTTTTTATTGGCTGATTTTTCCGTCGCCACGGGCAGCTCCGCCCAGGTATCCGCCGTGGTGGCGTTTGGCATAATCTTCGGCTGTGAAGCCTATGGCTTGCATCACATTCACCACCAGCACGTCGCCAATCACAGTCATTGCTGTGGTTGAAGTGGTGGGGGTGAGCCCTAAGGGGCACACTTCGGGCGAGTTGCCGGTCGACAGAGTGACGTCGGCAAGTGTGGCGAGGGGGCTATCGGGGCATCCGGTAATCACTATGAAGGGTAGGTCGGCGTAGAGGCCGCGAGCAAGCTCTACGAGTGCTATGATTTCGCGGGTTTTACCCGAGTTTGATATCAGCAGCATCACGTCGTTGGGTTGCAGCACACCAAGGTCGCCGTGTTGTGCCTCGGCGGGGTGTAGGTTCACTGCCGGAGTGCCCGTTGATGAGAAAGTAGTGGCTATGTTGAGCGCAATCTGTCCGGCTTTACCCATGCCCGAAGTCACGAGTTTGCCGCCGCGACGGTGCACGTGCTCAACAATGAGCTCTACGGCACGCGGATATGCATCGGTGACCGGAATTTGGGCTATGGCGCGGCTCTCGGCATCGAGAATGTTGCGCATTGTTTGTTCTACAGTATTCATAAATGTAGTGAAGTCATTATTTCAAGCACAAATGTAATAAAAATTAGCCTTAAATGCAAAAACATCTCGGCATAAAAAAATACAAGCAGGGTGTCGTCGCGGCAGCCTGCTTTGTGATTGTTTTGTTTATGCTCTAAATACTATTTATGAAATTATTGATTGGTCTTCTTGTTATTGGTCGAATAGTTTTATCGGTCAAAATAGAAAACAACATTGACTATTATGTCAAAATATGATAATGACCGGTCAATCGAAATGACGATATGTCTGTTGACGCCACAAAATTAGTATGAGATGATTACATTCTTGTTACAACATTGATACATTTTACTATCAATCCGAAAAAATCAAATTTTTAACATATTTTACACGTCAATTTCCTATCCGCATGATTTACAATGTATTAAAAACGAGAGTAAGGAGTAAGGAGTAAAGAGTAAAGAGTAAAGAGTAAGGAGTAAGCTAGCCACTTTTTACTTTTTACTTTTTACTTTTTACTTTTTACTTGCGCTATGCGCTATGCGCTATGCGCGTATCGCGCGTTCGTGTCGGCGTCACAAAAAAATCTATATTGCAACATCGGCGTGGAGGTTGCAATATAGATTATGAAAGTTGTGATTAGTATATGTAAATTTAATAAGGATAAACGCCGGCTGCTGCGCCTTCCACTATTGCGGGGATGATGACATCGCTGGTCACTGTGCCGTTGGCGCGGCTCATGCCCTCGCCGGTGTCCCAGATAAACGGCACCATACCGTGGTTTTTAGCTTCGCGTGTGGCAATCATGTTAAAGTCGTAGCGCGATTGTTTGTGTGCCGCAATTTCTGTGGCGTCAGATAGGTCTTTGCTGTGGTCAACGATAGCGCCGTATTCGCCGAGGATAACAGGAATGCCTTTGTCTACAAATTGTTTCTTCATCTTTTCAAACTCTGCAATCATGTAGTCTTCTTCCTGATAGGTGGCGTTGCGATTAGAGTTGGACACATGGTTGTTTTTGCCCCAGAAGTAGAACATTTTGCCCCACGACTCGTCTTTGGTCATGCCGCAGAATTGCCAGGGCGTGTAGTAGTGCACTTCAACCATCATGCGGTCGCTGACAACGTCGGTGGGCAGTTTGGTCATATATTTCTCGGTCTTATCTATGTCGGCAGTGGGGCCTTGCACAATGAGTGTGCGTTTGTAGTTGCGGCCTCCGGTGGCGCGCACGGCGTCGATAAATGCTTGCTCATATTCGAGCAGCACGCTCATGCCTGTTTCGCTGTCGACTGCGGGCTCGTTGGCACCGGCAAAGAGCAGGTGCTCGTCGTAGTTGCCGAGTTTTGTGGCAATCTGAGTCCACAAAGCTTTTTGTTCTTTCAGATTTTCGGCTTTTTTATCCTCGGTGCAATTTTCTTCAAGCCAGCCGCCGTCCCAGTGTATGTTGACGATGACGTACAAGTCGTTTTCTATGCACCAGTTCACCACCTCGTCGACACGGTTCAGCCAGCTGTCTTTGATTTTGTAGGTAGTGCGGTCTTCGATATATCCGTCCCAAGCCACGGGGAGACGCACGGCGTTGATGCCGGCGGCTTTGATTGATGCAATCAGCGACTCGGTGATTTTGGGGTTGCCCCACGCCGTCTCAGAGGGTGTAGTGCCGTTGATGGCTTCGAGGGTGTTGCCGATGTTCCAGCCAACGTTTATTGCTTTGGCAATGTCGATGGCGGTTTTGCTCATTGTTGAGCTTTCGCCGCTTTGGTTGATGTTGATGTTGAGCGAAAGTTCGCCGGCAGAGATAGTGATGGTGCCTTGGCGAGCGTCGCTGTGGTTTGATTTTATTGAGACTGCAAATTTCTTTTCGGTCATGGCAGAGCGGCCGGCTTCGGTGACGCTGATCCATGAGGCAGATGTGGCGACGCTGCAGTCGTTGTTGCTGAGCACCACAATATTATAGTCTCCGCCGTCGGTAGCAACGGTTTCGGGAATGTTCGAACTTGAGAGTACAAGGCCGTCGGCAGCGGTTTGACTCACAACCACGTTGCCCTTGTTAGAGCCTTCGGTGACTGTGATGTTTGCTGTGCGGTCGTTGTTGCTGTCGTTAGCGGCTACGCTGACCGTTGCGGTCCATATTTGATTTTTAGAGCCGCTGCACGTAAGGCTTTTTATTGTCACCCATGAGGCGTCGGGAGTAAGTGTGGGTTGCTTGGCTGAATTTACTATCAGTGAGTATTCGCCACCCGATTTGAGAGCTTTGATTTCGGTTGTTGCAACCTTGAAGTCGGTGCTCAGATTTGACGGCTCGTCGTTGTCGTCGCCGCAGGCTGTGAATGTTGTTGCGCATAGCAGCACTGCTGTGAAGAGCCGAAAGAGTTTTTTGAGTCTCATGTTTGTTAGGATTTGGAGTGTTAGTAAAAAAATGGAGCGAGCCAAGCCGCGAGCCCGGCTCGCTCCATCATAAACAATATATTAGAACAATTTTAACACTGTATATTTAACTTCAAATGAGCTGCTGAAGCCAAGGGAGGGTACCGTGTTGTCGGTGGTAGTTCCTGCCCATGGGCTTGCTGTGGCAGTGCTGCCGTAGCAGTTGTAGAGCTCAATGCGGTAGTTTCCTTTGCCTTCGAGGTCGCCGTAGAGTATCTTGTTGGCATCGAAAGCCACGGCTTTGCCGTCAACCAGCACTTCGTCGAGGCGGAGCTGCATGTTGGGATATTTCGACATTACGTTTTTCAACTCAACGAGGTCAATCATACCGTTGGGGCGAGAGCCGCTGTATTTTATAGATTGTTGAGTGTCTGAGACGCAGCCGTCGAAGTAGATGGGAGCGGTTGCATCTTTCCAAGTTGTCTCCCAGCTTGTGCTGCATAAGGTGAGTTCGCCGACGAGGCCGTTGTTTTCGTCGTTGTCTTTGAGGTTAACGATGGTGTAGGTGAGCTCGATTTTGTTCTTGCAAGCGAGAGCAGCTTCCGAATCGGGGTTGGTGCCGCCGAAGGGGCTGTCTTTAGCAGTGTTGCCGTAGCGGTTGAACAATTCGATGCGGTAGTTGCCGTTGCCTTCGAGGTCGCCGTATCTGATTTTGTTGCCATCAAAACTTACGGCTTTGCCATCGAGTTCTACTTTGTCGAGGCGGATGAATGCGTGGGGATAGTCTTTGCGCAGACCAATGAAATCGACTATAACAACTTCACCGGCAACCATGCCTTGGTTGATGGCGATGGTGTGAGTTTCGCCGGCAGCCATAGCTATTTGCTCAGTGGTCTTGGGCCAGCTGTTCTGGCCGTCAGAGTCGCAGAATTCTACGCTGTAGACGGGTTTAGAATAGAATTCTTTTTGCTCGCCGCTGATGTAGTTTTGGCTGACAGCCTGACCATCGCTGCGGATGATGGCGATTTGCATCTTTTTGTCGGTGAGTGAGAGTATGCGCAAGTTGGTTGTTACGCCGGTGTAGTCGCCGGGCACGTGGAGCACTTCGGCATTTGTCAGAGAGATGGTCTTATCTTTTTCGTTGACGGTGTATGTGCCTTCGTAGCTCTTGCCGGTAGCAAGATTTTGCACTTTCACTTTGCCATCGGCGGTGAATGTCATTGAGCCGAATTCTTGAGCGTTAAAGCCAATCCAGCTTGAGATGTCGCCCCATGTGGGAGCCCAGCACCAAGAGTCGCCTGAAACAGAGTCGCCGTTGCTGACTGTTGTCCATGAATCATCGCTGCCGTAGAAGTATATCGGGCCGTCCCAGAGGTATGATTTGCCGTCGGCGTCGAGGTCGATATACCAAGTTTGGTTGAGCAGAGCTTTCTTAAACTCTACGGGTTGTTTCTTAACAGGACGGATAGATGCTGCAACGTTGCGGGCAAGAGTTGACAAGCCGGTTGAGTTTTCAGAGAATTGCAAAGTGCGGCCGAAGTTGTCGTTGCTACCTTCAATTTGACCTAACCAGTAGTTACCAACCTCAGCGAGGTCTGAAACGTCTTGGCCACTGCGGCTACCTGCTGCGGGCAAGAAGATTGAGTTGCCGTTTGCGGCGGTGAAGCGTATGCCTTGCACACCGTCAACAACAACCCACTCGTGAGTGGTGCAGACGATGAGTTCTTTCACCTCGTCGGCGAGAGGCATGCGGCCGTAGTCGTTAGCGGCAGCTATATCGTTGGCACCGCCAAAGATGTCTTTGGTCACTGTGTAGTCGTCCATGTCGGTTGAGTGCATGGTGACGTCGAGTTGGCCGTAACCTACGCGCGAACCGAAGTCGGTGGCTTTTTCGGCACCAACGTTGGCTGTTGCCCAGAGCACTGACAAACCAAGGTCAACGTATTGCGGAGTGAAGCTGCTTGTGCGGAAGCTGCCGGGCTCGCCGTATACGTGGCCGTCGCCAAGAGAGATGTAGGGGATGTAGTAGTAAACGGTGTTCGGAAGCAAGCCGTCGGCTTTCACGCTGAGCGAGCCGTTTTCGAGTGTGCCTTCAACCTCAAGACCGTTCTTCACGTCTTCAACAACGTTTGACGTAGAGATTTTGGCGCCGACACCGATTTCTACGGGCACGCCGTCAGTGCCGGTCACGTTAGCCGTGATGAGTGCTGACGAAGCGGTGACGTTCGACACTGCGCAATTGTTGAGTTTGGCATCGGTGGTTACAAACGATTTAACATCGCCATAGTAGCTCACGCGGCCTTGCAGGGTGACGTAGACGCAATAGTAGTAAACCTTGTTGGTTGTCAAGCCCGATACACTTGCCGAGATGTTGCCTTGGTCGTAAGTGCCCGACACGTCAATGCCTGCAGTCTTCACCGAAGCTTCATCGTCAGAATAGAGAGCGCCAACTTTGAAAGCGCTGCTTGCTTGGCCGCTGAGGCCGTCAACCGTGCCCTTGAGCACTGCTGAATAGGCAGTCACCTCGGCCTCGGTTGTTACCACACTGCTGATGATGGGTGTGGTGTTGATGTATGGTTCGTCGTCGCTACAAGCTGAGAAGCCAAGCACGCCGGCCACAGCAAGTAGAAGACTTTTGAATAGTTTATTTTTCATTATATGATACGTTTAGAGGTGAGTTTATTCAGCCTTGTCCAACCATATTGAGTCAACAGTGATTTTCACGTTGGGGCAGTTGCCGCTGTCGCCTACGGTGAGGTCGGTTGATGTGGCGCTTGCCATGTTGACCATATCAACGTTGAACACGAAGCCTGAGGCAGAAGCGCCCGAGCCTTTACCGGTTGTTGCAACGGTGTATGTGCCGTCTTTGGTGATGGTGGCGTCAATAGCATTTGATGCTCCTG
>CAZYNO010000072.1:0-9145 GCA_964648845.1 uncultured Bacteroides sp. | reverse complement strand
GTGCTCGAAGGCGACCGCAAAGCCGACCAAAAAGACTGGGGCGGTGCTGCTACCGAATATGAGCAAGCAATCACTTTCGACTCTAAAAACCCCGAAGGTTATGTGAAATACGCAAATGTGTATTACAACCTTAACCCCGACTACGCTATCCAAAAGCTTCAAGAGCTTTTGACACAAGTGCCCAACTCGGCTCTCGGACAACGCGAACTCGCTGAGAAATATTACATGAACGACCAATGGGCAAAAGCAGCCGAACAATACGGCAAATATATCGAAAACCCCAACCACTTCCCCGAAGATAAAGCTCGCTACACCGTGCTCCTCTATGCAGGTGAAAAATACGAAGACGCTATCAGCGTTTCGCGCGAAGTGCTTGCTCAAGACCCCAACAACTTCCAAACCGGCCGTATCTTGGTGCGCAGCTACAACGACCTCAAAAAATATGACGAAGCTCTTGAAGCATCAATAAAATTCATGAGCAACTCGGCATTTGCAGGCAAATATAACGCATCAGACTATGCAACTCACGCCGACCTTCTCAACAAAGCAGGCCGCAGCGAAGAAGCTCTCGCCACACTCAACGAAGGTTTGAAAGCATTCCCCGAAAATGCAAGCATCTGCTCAGTGCTCAGCGACTACTATTTCGACCAAAAAGACTACGCAAAAGCAGCCGAATATATCGAACTCGCACTCAAACCCGAAAACAATCCCAAATCGAGCGAGCTCTATATGGGTTCACTTTCGTTCCTTGCAGCAGCATCTTCAACCGAAGATTTGACAACTCGCAAATCGTACGCTGACCGCGGCGTTGCATTGATTGAACGCGCAGTTGACGGCATCGAGCTCGAAAGAATTCCGGTTTCATACCTTCGTCGCGCCGCCCTCATCTCAATCATTGGTAACAATAACACCACAGATGACCGCGCAGCAGGCTATCTGCAAAAAATCATCACCAAATTGGATGCAGACAGAGAAAATGCAAATCCCGCAAACTCTAAAAACTATCTAAAAGAATACGTTGAATGTTACAACTACTTGTCACAATATTACGCTGACAAGCAAGATGCAGACAAAAATGCACAAGCTAAAGAAAAACGCGCTTACTATCAAGCACGCCTCGACCAAGTAGCACAATAAGCAACATCCAACAAATCATTCAAATAACCTGCAAAAATAACGTAATTTTTGCAGGTTATTATTTTGCTTGAAAAAAAATTGACATTGTCTTCGCTTTTAAGGAATTTTATGTTAACTTTGCATACGAAACTAAAGAAGTCTGTAATTTTTTTGTAACTTTGCCGTAACATAAATACTAACATTATAAACTACAAACAATTTGGCACGAAAACGAAAAGAACTGCCCATCATTGAAGGATTGGAAATAATCGATGTAGCCGCCGAGGGGAATGCATTAGGCCGCATTCCTACAACAGATGGCTCAATGGTGGTATTTGTTCCCTATGCAGCACCCGGCGACATAGCCGACGTGAAACTTGACAAAAAGAAAAAGTCGTTTGCTCAAGGACATATTGAACGATTGGTAAAGCCGTCGCCCATACGTGTTGCGCCACAGTGCGAGCACTTTGGAGTGTGCGGAGGTTGCCGTTGGCAACATTTGCCCTATGACTTTCAGCTCAAATGTAAACAGCAACAAGTTGTTGACGCATTGCAACGCATAGCCAAAGTAGAGCTTCCGGAGATAAGCCCCATCAAGGGCTCACCCGCCATCTGGGAGTATCGCAACAAGATGGAATATACATTTTCGAACAAGAGCTGGCTCACATTCGAGCAACTGCGCAGCGGCGAGGAGTTTCCCGACCGCGACGCAGCGGGATTTCACATTCCCGGAGCATTCGACAAAGTGTTAGACATCAAGAAGTGCCATCTGCAACAAGATTTTTCAAATAAACTTCGCTTGTTTGTTAAACAATTTGCCAAGAACAACGGTTATTCTTTTTATAACTTACGAGAAAATCAAGGCCTGCTCCGCACGCTGATGATACGCACCGCTTCTACCGGCGAAATCATGGCAGTGATGGTGTTTGGCGAAGACGACAACGAAAAAATCACTACATTGCTTGATGCAGTAAGAGCTGAATTTCCGGAAATTACATCGCTGCTCTATGTCATCAACCTGAAAGTAAATGATACAATTGGCGACCAAGAGATACACATCCACTCAGGCCGCGAATTTATATTCGAAGAAATGGAAGGTTTGCGCTTTAGAGTAGGCGCTAAATCGTTCTATCAAACAAACTCGTTGGGCGCTTACGAGCTATATAAAGTGGCGCGTGAGTTTGCCGACCTTCACGGCAACGAGCTTGTCTACGACCTCTACACAGGCACCGGCACAATTGCCAACTTTGTGAGCCGCAATGCTCGCCAAGTTGTAGGCATAGAATATGTGCCCGAGGCCATTGAAGATGCAAAGGTCAACTCAGCCGAAAACGGCATTGAGAATACGCTATTCTATGCCGGCGACATGAAAGACGTGCTCACCGATGAGTTCGTCGCACAACATGGCATACCCGATGTGATGATAGTAGACCCACCGCGTGCCGGAATGCACGAAGATGTGGTGAACGTCATACTCAACGCCGAGCCCCGCCGCATAGTATATGTAAGCTGCAACCCCGCCACTCAAGCACGCGACCTTGCGCTACTCGACGTGAAATATCGAGTGCAACGAGTGCAACCGGTTGATATGTTCCCGCACACTCAACACGTAGAAAACGTGGTGCTACTTTGCCGACGTGAGGTTTGAATTGTAATAGGCGGGGTCGCCCGTCACTTCACGACCGACGAAAGGAGGTAAAGATACGACGGTGTCAGCCGAGGGCAATTCGACCTCGGCGAGCACCAAACCTTCAAGACGACCTTTAAACTCGTCAACCTCCCAGATAAGGCCTTCAAAAGGCACGATCCATCGGCGCTTAGATATGCCTGCTTCGCAAATCTGCATCATCTCACGCGCTTCTTCTACCGGAACCTCATACTCCCACTCCTTACGCACGCAGCCGTTGTTTCGGCCTTTTACCGTAATAAATCCATGCTCACCCTTTATGCGAACACGCACCGTGCGCTCCGGATCAAGAGATAGATAAAATTGTGATACTTCGACCCAATCGGTGGCAATATTTTTATACTGTTCTCCGTTTACAAGGAACTTACGCTCTATTTCAAGTGCCATAATATATACATTTTTTCTTCAAAGATAAGCAAACTGCAAGACTTTGGCAACTCATAAGATGAAAATATTACTTTTGGCAGCCGCTATGTTGCTCATTTGCGGACTTGCCAACGCTGCAACAAACGACTACTTTGTGCGCGGTATAGTGCGCGATGCTACGACCAACGAGCCGATAGCATACGCTGCCGTATCGATCACAGGGCAAACCGTCGGCACTGTCAGCGACAACAAGGGTATTTTTGATATGACGGTGCCAAACAACACACGCTCGCTCACCATCTGGCGCCAGGGATACGCCAAAAAAGTGATTGAAATCAAAAAATCGCATGTAAACTTATACGAGGTGCTGCTCACACCCGAAGCTGAAACTTTGGGCGAGGTGGTTATCAAAAAACGCAAATATTCTAAGAAGAACAACCCTGCTGTCGACTTGATGCAGCGCATACGCCAAACAGCCGAGGCTAACGACCCGTGCCGCAACCCATACTACAACTACGAAAAGTATGAGCGCATAACACTGGGACTCAACGACTTCAACGAAAAGAAACAAAACAATTTCTTGTTCAAGCACCTGCCATTCCTTTGGGAGCATGTTGATACGTCGGAGATTTCAGGCAAGCCGGTGCTCAATTTGTCGGTAAAAGAGACATCGTCAGACGTGCACTATCGTCGTGACCCAAAGACCACACGCGAGGTGATTAACGGCGTGCAAAGTTCGGGTATCGACGACATTGCCGACCAAGCAAATACACGCACATTCCTCGAAGATGTGATGCGCGAAATAGACCTATACGACAAAGACATCAACCTGATGCAAAATCGCTTTGTCAGCCCGTTGTCGCCATTAGCCGCCGACTTCTACAAATTTTACATCACCGACAGCCTCGAGATTGACGGCGACAAGTGCATAGCGCTGAGTTTCTATCCGCACAACAAGGCTGCATTCGGCTTTGTGGGTCAAATGTACGTGGTGCCCGGCGACACAACAATGTTCATCAAACGCGTGACCATGCGCGTGCCCGCCGAAATCAACCTCAACTTCATCCAAAACATGTATGTCAACCAAGAGTTCAAACGCGCCGCAGACGGCTCACGTCTGAAGGTGAAAGACGACCTTGTGCTTGAGATGAAAGTTTTGCCTGCTGTCCCCGGGCTGTATGTGCGCCGCAACGTGGCTTACGGCGAGCACAACTTCGACCGTCCCTCGGAAGAGGAGGAAGTGTTTGGCGTGATGGCTCCCGTGGTTATAGAGAAGGGAGCCGAAAGCCGCAATGAGGAGTTCTGGAGCGAAGCTCGAATGATACCAATGCAAGAAAGCGAGCAAAAGACCGGACAATTGATGACTCGTCTGCGCGCACGCAAAGGCTTTTACTGGGGCGAAAAAGTGCTGCGGTGCATATCATACGGATATGTCGGCACCAAACCCACAGGCAGCAAATTTGATATTGGCCCGCTGAACACATTCATAAGCCAAAACAAGCTTCAAGGCACACGCATAAAATTTGGCGGCATGAGCACAGCTTCGCTATCGAAACACTGGTTCACGCGTCTGACCGGTGCTTACGGCACAAGAGACCACCGTTGGAAATATAACGTCGAATTTGAATATTCATTCAACGAGAAGAAGTTGCACTCGCGCGAATTCCCCGTGCACTCAATACGACTCAACTCGAGCTACGACGTTGACCAACTTGGCCAGCACTATCTCTACACAAGCTACGATAACTTCTTCCTCTCGCTAAAGCGCATGAGCGGCAGCAATCGTTCGAGCTACCGTCTGCTCAACAGCCTGACATATACACTTGAGTTGGAAAATAACTTCTCGTTCACGGCAATCGTGAACAGCGAGCGTCACTACGGCAGCAAATTCATGCAGCTGCATTTGTCTGACGCCGACGCTACACCCATCAAACACTTTGACGAGACGTGGCTGGATGTAGAATTCAGATATGCTCCTGGCGAGAAATTCTATCAAACCCGTGCACACCGCTTCCCGGTGAACCAAGATGCGCCGACCGTGACATTGCGCCACCGCTTTGCCACCACAGGCCTGCCCGGCACACGCTGGGGTGTGAACCGCACCGAGCTGGGCATAGAGAAGCGTATATGGTTCTCGGCCTGGGGCTATGCCGACGTCACCGTGCAAGGCGGCCACGTGTGGAGCAAAGAAACACCCTACACACAAATCTTCATTCCGAACGCCAACTTGACCTACACCATACGCGACGGCAGCTATTCGTTGATGAACCCCATGGAGTTTGTCACCGACACGTATGCTGCAGCCGACGTCACCTATTGGGCTAACGGTGCGATACTCAACTACATACCGCTCATCAAGAAGCTCAAGATGCGCGAGGTATTCTCTTACCACATGTATTGGGGCAAGCTATCGCCAAAGAACGACCCGCGCTATCACGACAACATGTTGGCTATGCCCGACGAAACAATCGGCACCGTAGACATATCGCGCACACCGTATATGGAGGCCGGAGTAGGTCTCGACAACATCCTCAAATGCTTGCGCATAGACTATGTTTGGCGTCTCACCCACCGCAATCCGGGTTACAAAATAGACCGCAGCGGCGTGCGCATAGCATTCCACCTCACGTTCTGAGGTTGCAAATTGTAAGTTTTTGAGAAAAAATTTGCTTTTTATTTTCTATTATGTTAATTTTGTGAGTATAAACCGCAACAGCGCAATTTAGTACATATGTTTAAGAAAATATTAGCAGCATTTGTAGGCTCATTGGCAGCAATTTGGGTGTCAATGGCACTATTGTTCGTGTTGTCAATCGTCATGCTTATGATGGTTGTAGGAGCCTCTAAAACAGGCGCAGCAATCGACGACAATTCTATACTCTATATCGACCTGTCAGGCAACATCAACGACCGCATGCAAAATCGCTCGGTGCAAGATATGATTATGGGCGACACTGATGCCGCGCAAAATCTCGACGAGATTATGCAAGCCATCGACTATGCAGCATCCGACCCCGACATCAGCGGCATCTACATCACTTGCGGCGGCTCTACCCTTGGCTATGCCTCGCGCGAGGAGCTTGCAGCAGCGCTTGCCACATTCAAAAAGTCGGGCAAGTGGATTTATGCCTACTCCGACGGCTACACTCAATCAGACTACTACGTGGCATCAATTGCCAACAAAATATACCTTAACCCCGTTGGCTCGGTTGACATACAAGGCTTGGCTTCGAGCATACCCTTCTTCAAGAACGCGCTCGACAAGCTTGGCGTGGAAATGCAGATAGTAAAAGTAGGCACTTTTAAAAGCGCCGTTGAGCCATATATCCTCACCGAAGCCTCAGAGCCGTCGCGCATGCAAACACAGGTGTATCTCGACGCTATCTGGAACAATATCACCGGCACTATTGCCGAGAACCGCAATGTCACCAAAAGCGCAATCAACCTTTGGGCCGACTCGCTGTACGCTATCCGCGAAGCGCAAACCATGGTTGACGTGAAAGCCGTGAGCGAGCTGAAATATCGCCGTGAGGTTGAAAACATACTCCGCAAAAAAATAGACATTGACAACGACGACGAGTTGCCGCTCGTGTCGCCTGCCGACTATCTGGCAGCCAATACACGCCCCAAACGCAATGCCGACAAGCAAATCAAAAACAACGGCCATATTGCCGTGCTCTACGCCGTTGGCGAAATTTCTGACGACGGGAACAGCGGCATCATCGGCAACACTATGGTTGACGATATTGTGGAGCTTGCCGACAAAGACGAAGTGAAAGGTCTTGTGCTGCGCGTCAACTCGCCCGGTGGCAGCGCCTTTGCCTCAGAGCAAATTTGGGAAGCTTTGCAATATTTCAAGAGTAAAAAGAAACCCTTCTACGTGTCGATGGGCGACTACGCAGCATCCGGCGGCTACTACATTTCGTGCGCTGCCGACCGCATCTATGCCGACGCCAACACCCTCACCGGCTCAATCGGCATCTTTGGCATGATGCCCAACGTGAAAGGCTTGCTCAACGACAAAATCGGCGTAAACTTCTCGACAGTAGAAACAAATGCCAACTCAAACTTCCCGGTATATACACAACCGATGACCGAGCAACAACGCGCAGCCATGCAACGCAATGTTGAAGACGGCTACGCACGCTTCACGCAGCACGTTGCCGACGGCCGCGGCATGCAGCTTGCCAAAGTGCTGAGCATAGCCGAAGGTCGCGTGTGGGACGGACAAACAGCACTCAACATCGGTCTTGTTGACGAGATTGGCGGCCTCAACCAAGCCATCGCCGCAATGGCAAAGAAACTCAAAACCGACAAATATAATTACATCACATATCCGCAAGTTAAGCAAACCGCACTCGAGCAAATCATAGCTCAAAGCGGCAATCTTGACGCCTCGCTCAACATTGAAGGCCTCGATATCAACGAAGCAAGACAGTGTCTGCAAATGCTAAAACGTGTGCAAAACGTGAAAGGCGGCTTGCAAGCCCGCATGGAAGATGTGATTATCAGATAATCAACGCACTAACGCCCGTAACACTCTCATATAGATGAAACCACGCTCTATTGCAGCCCGACTTATTTTGTTGCCCATGTCGAAAATCTACGGCATGGTCACCTGGGTGCGCAATAAAATGTTTGATACGGGGATACTGAAGCAGCACGAATTTAACATTCCCGTTATCGCCGTAGGCAATATTGCTGTGGGAGGCACCGGCAAAACGCCTCACACTGAATATATAATAAATGCACTGCGCCAAACACACCGCATAGGTGTGCTGAGTCGCGGGTACAAGCGCGACACCAAAGGCTTTGTGCTAGCCACCCCCCACTCCACCCCTCGCGACATTGGTGACGAGTCGTACCAAATCTATCACAAATTCAACCGCGAAGTGATGGTTGCCGTGTGCGAAAATCGTGTGGCAGGCATTCAACAAATGCTCGAAATAGACCCTAAGCTCAACCTTATAGTGCTCGACGATGCCTTCCAGCATCGCTATGTGAAGCCCAAGGTTGCCATAGTGCTCACCGAATACGACCGTCCGGTGTACGACGACAAGCTCTTGCCCTACGGACATTTGCGCGAGTCGGCACGCTCGCTGAGCCGCGCCGATATTGTTATCGCCACAAAATGCCCGGACAGCATCAAGCCGTTAGACTATTCACTGTTCGACAAGAACCTTAACCTCATTCCGGCACAAGCCCGCTTCTTCTCGCGCTATCGCTATGAGCGTCTGCGCCCGGTGTTCAGCGACCACGCCAAGAAAGTGCCCGAATTGGCACAACTCACCGAGAAAGATAAGCTACTTGCCGTGTCGGGCATAGGTAATCCGCGTCCGTTTGTGCGCCATCTGAAGAGTTTCAAGGCAAGAGTGAAGGTGAATGTATTTCCCGATCACCACGACTACACTCGCAAAGACATAGACTTGCTGCTCAACCGCTTCAACTCAATGGATTGCAAGGAGAAATATATCATCACCACCGAGAAAGATGCCGTGCGTTTGATAAACAACCCGTACTTTCCGCACGAGCTCAAGCCCTACATATTCTTCATGCCGGTGCACGTAGAGTTTATAAATCGCGACAACGACAAGCTCTCGTTTGAGCAAGCATTGTTGCGTCGACTTCAATCGAATATACTAAAATAACACACACTCAGGCTCAACAAAAGGCGACGCCCAAGTGTTTCATAAAAATAAATACTAATTATTATGATAGAAAAAATCAAACAAACTGCCGACTACCTTCGCAGCAAGGTGAACGACATGCCCAACATCGCCATCATCCTCGGCACAGGCTTGGGTGCATTGGTTGACCACATCGAAGATAAACAATTCATCCCCTACACCGAAATCCCCAACTTTCCCATATCGACTGTTGAAGGTCACAGCGGAAACTTGATTTTCGGCACACTCGGCGGCAAACGCGTGATGGCTATGCAAGGCCGTTTCCACTACTACGAAGGCTACGACATGA
>CAZYNO010000071.1:0-9476 GCA_964648845.1 uncultured Bacteroides sp. | reverse complement strand
AAAGTTTGAAAGAAGTGAACCAAATCATGGGTAGTTATGTTGGTATAGTAAGATCCAATTTGCGACTCGACCGCGCATGGAACCGTCTCGACCTTCTTTATGAGGAGACCGAGGCATTGTTCAAGTGCTCAAAAGCCAGCCGTGAGTTGTGCGAATTGCGCAACATCATCAACGTTGGCTACTTGATTATGCGCCAAGCCAAAGAGCGCAAGGAAAGCCGCGGACTGCACTACACCGTAGACTATCCGCCGTTGAAACGAGAAATAGACTAAACAACTCATAGCTGCAGGGGTGGCGCAAAATGCGTCAACACAGCGCCACCCCGCAGTTTATATCTTGCTTGCCTGAAATAATTTAACTTTTCTTCATCAATGAAACGATTGCAAATACTAATACTTATCTTGTTTACTGCCTGCGTGAGTATGACAGCATTTGCCATGCCTAAAGATGAAGACTACATCCCACCCAAAAGCGAGCAGCCGGTGCTGCACGAAAGCATCTATCACAGCTACAACTATGTGGTGGTTGACGGCGACACTATGGTGTGCTTCAACCTGCGACCAATCACCATATTCCCCAAGCTGAAATTTAAGAATAAAAAAGAAGAGCAATTCTATTGGCGCACAGTGCGAAATGTGCGCATACTGTTGCCCTACGCAAAACTCATACGCGAAACACTCGTTGAGACATACGAGTATATCGAAACGTTCCCCACACAAAAAGAACGCGAAGCCTATCTAAAACGCATGGAAAAAGAAATCTTCAAACAATATAAGCCCGTGCTCAAAAAATTCTCGCGCTCGCAGGCAAGGTTGCTCATAAAACTTGTGCAACGCGAAACCGACCAATCGAGCTACGAGATTGTGAAAGCTTTCTTGGGTAGTTTTCGCGCCTCATTCTGGCAAGGCTTCGGCAAACTATTCGGCGTGAGCTTGAAGAGCGACTTCAACCCGTCGAAAAACCGCGAAGACTATCTCATAAACCGCATAGCCACACAAGTGGAGCAAGGCACATTGTGATTTTGTTTGAAGGTGCAAGATATTGACAAGATATTAACAAACTACGCAGCATTCCTTGCCCTTGAGCAAGGTTTGTCGCCCAATACGCGCATGGCATACGTTGCCGATGTGCGCAAACTTTGCGATGCTCTCGGCATTGCCGACGAGAGCAATCTCAAAGCCGTCAGCGCCGAAACTCTGCAAAGCTTCATGGCCGACATTCACGACCTGGGCATCAGTCCGCGCAGCCAAGCGCGCATAGTGTCGGGGCTGAAATCGTTTTTCAAATACCTGCGCATGGAGCGCATAGTCGACGAAAATCCCACAATACTGCTGGAGAGCCCGCGCATAGGCCGACATCTACCCGAAGTGCTGTCGGTTGACGAAATCGACAACATGATTGCCGCCATCGACCTATCTACTCCCGAAGGCAACCGCAACCGCGCAATCATCGAGACAATGTACGGCTGCGGTTTGCGTGTCAGCGAGCTATGCAACCTGCAAATCAACGACATAAATTTTGAAAATCGCTTTATCATTGTCACCGGCAAAGGCTCAAAACAGCGCATGGTGCCAATGTCGGACATTGCGGCACAGCTGGTCGACAGCTACATCAACAACGAGCGCGCCGCCGTGCCCGTAAAACCCGGCGAGGAAGGCATAGTGTTTCTCAACCGACGCGGCCGACGCCTGTCGCGCGTCATGATATTTTACATCATCCGCGACCTTGCAGCACTTGCCGGCATAAAGAAAGATGTGTCGCCACACACTCTGCGCCACTCTTTTGCCACACACCTGCTCGAAGGCGGCGCAAACCTGCGTGCCATACAGCAAATGCTCGGCCATGAGTCGATAGCCACAACCGAGATATATTTGCACATGGACAACACACGGCTGCGCGAAGAAATTTTGTTGCACCACCCACGCAACAAATCGGGCTATTAACACAATAAAAAGCAAATAATTACGTTAAAAAGTTGTATAAATTTGCAGATATGAATACAATCGTCTTTGCCACGAATAATCAACATAAATTGGATGAATTGCGACAGATAGTCGGCGACAAACTCAAAATATTGAGTCTCAACGACATAAATTGCCACGATGACATCCCCGAGAATGAACCCACCCTGCAAGGCAATGCTTTGGCTAAAGCCCGCTGGGTGAACGAACGCTATGGCTACAATTGCTTTGCCGACGACACAGGCCTCGAAGTTGACGCCCTCAACGGTGCCCCCGGCGTCTACTCGGCACGATATGCCGGCGAAGGTCACGATGCCGCAGCAAACATGCAGCTTCTTCTTAAAAATCTAAACGGGGTGCCCGCCGAAAAGCGCACCGCTCACTTCACCACAGTGATAGCCCTGATTATCGACGGCGCTACACACTTCTTCGAGGGTAAAGTGGAAGGCCACATACTCACCGCCCCACAAGGCGACGGCGGTTTTGGATACGACCCGATATTTCGTCCCGAAGGCTGGGACCAATCGTTTGCTCAAGCTTCTGCCGAGCAAAAAAATGCCATCAGTCACCGAGGCCGCGCCACTCGCAAACTCTTAGACTATCTTATGAAATTATAACTACCATAACATATGAAACACGGAATTATCGCTCTTGCCCTCATGGTGCTGTCTATTGTGTGCGGCGGCATGAGCACCTATGCCGAAAGCGTGGGAGAATGGCATCTCTACTCGCTGTTCAGCGGCGGTGTAGACAAAATCATTGATGCCAAAAACCGAGTGTACTACACTTCGTCAGGCCGCTTGTATTCTTACGACAAGCGCACTTCTGAAACTTATAACTATTCTACCGACAACGTGCTCAACGACACCAACGTGACGGGCATCTTCTACAACGCCGACAAAGGCTTCTTGCTGGTAGCATACGACACGGCAAACATCGACATCATCTTAGACAAAGACGACACGGTGATAAATGCCAGCGACATCGCTATCGCTAACCTCACATACTCAAAAAGCATCAACGACGTAGCCTTCAAAGGCGACCGCATATACGTTGCCACCTCTTTTGGCTTGGTGGTTTACGACAGCAACAAATTCACAGTGCTCGAAACCGGCATATACGGCAAAGATTTTCAATATATCGCCGTGTCGGGCAACACACTCTTAGCATTCACTCCCGACTCACAATACTTTTATGCTTCAACCAACGAACGCCTCAACACGTTCGACAAATACACAAAATTGCGCGACGGTGCAGCATGTGGTTTATTGGGCACCGACAACGGGTTCTTCGAATACGACAACAACACCGAAGTGCGTCTGCGCATCGTAGACTGGACTACCGGCACCACTCTTGATACGAATTATACCGGTATCACAACTTTCAAAGCGTTCGGCCACAACCTCAACGGCGACTACTACATTGTTAGTAATGACCAAATCGTGTATGTCGACCCCACCAACGGCGACATACTCAAAACAGTGACTTTGCCCGACGAGGTTGCCTCACAGCAAATCGACTTCAGCAAAGACCTCTCATCAATATGGGTTGGCAACGCCGACGGCGTTGGCTGCTACAACATTGCCGACGGCTCTGCAACAGTGCTCGTGAGCAAGTCAAAACCCCAATCAATCACTTGCGAAAAAGTAGCCTACATCCGTCCGGCAAAAGACGGCTCGCGCGTCTACATTTCAAACATCGGTAAATCGCGCTACAAATCGTGCGCAGTCATCTCAGGCAACGCCGAGTGGGAGGTGCAACGCACCGACGTTATCATCGACGGCGTGCCCTACAATGCCGCACTCTACGAAGCATCTGCCTACAAACCCGACGTTATCAACATGCAATACTACTTGGGCAAAGGCATGTATGGCGGCGTAGGTCGCTTTGACGTTGACCCCTCCGACCCCGAACGCTACGTCATTTCAAACGGTTTTGAAGGCTTCTACGTGTGCAAAAATAACGTGGAGGTTGGTCGTTTCGACAGCGAAAACATGCCTATAAACAACTGGTGGACATCAAGCGCTCGCGGCGCTGTGGGATATGATGCCATATTCGACCCCGACGGCAACTTGTGGTGCGGATATTGGTCAGGAAAAAGCTATAGCCCGTATGTGATGTTGCCCAAAAAATATCTGCAAGGCGACCTCTCAACAATTACCGCCGACTGCTGGCAACAATCAAAACACCTCGGCATCAACACCGGCAGCCTTGACATGGGCTCACTTTTCTGCAAAAAGTCAACAATGCTGTTCACATGGAACAGTATTGACAAAAGTTCGATTGGCGTTTACGACACTAAAGGCACATACGACGACACCTCAGACGACACATACTTTGAGCTCGACAACCTCAAAGACACCGACGGCGGCACATTCAACCCCAGCCGTTTGATTTGCGCTGTAGAAGACAATAATGGCTGCGTTTGGGTTGGCTCTTCATCTGGTTTGGTGCGCATCCCCGATCCCAAAAAGGTGACAGATGTGAGCTATCAAGTGACTCGCCCGAAAGTGCCCCGCAACGACGGCACAAACTATGCCGACTATCTGCTTGAGTCGGAACAAATCAACGATATCAGCGTTGACCCCGCAAACCGCAAATGGATTGGCACCGAAAACTCGGGTCTGTATTGCGTGAGCGAAGACGGCGATGAAATCATTGAACACTTCACCACCGACAACTCTCCGCTGCCCACAAACGCTATCCAATCAGTCTACTGCGACCCCGCAAGCAACCTCATCTACGTTGGCATGAGCTGCGGCTTGATAACATATCGTTCAACTTCGTCTCCGGCGCAAAGCGACTACTCTTCAGTGTTGGCATATCCCAACCCCGTGCGTCCCGATTACACCGGCTACATCACAGTGTCGGGTCTCATGGACAACTCGCTGGTTAAGTTTGCCGACGCTGCCGGCAATGTTGTTTACCAAACACGTTCAAACGGCGGCATGGCTGTGTGGGACGGCTGCAAAGCCGACGGCTCACGCGTCAACACCGGAGTTTATTACGTATTAGCATCGCAAAACGAGAACGATAACGCAACTTCAGTTGTTACTAAAATACTCGTTGTAAAATAAAATTTATCTCACGATAAAAATGTGGGGTGCAAACGAGTGTTGCGCCCCATATTTTTTAAAAACTCATAACTGACATGGACAATAATTCTCCGCTAAAGTACAATGACGAGCACGATCGCTCACTCGGACTTGCCGGCATGGCTATATCAATGGTTGCCTGGGATGGCGAAGATATCCTCTCATCAATATCTATCGACAACCCCATGGGCCACGCCTTGGAGTTGGCTCCCGAAATTCGTTTTGCAGGCAACCCGCACTTCTCCACACGCACCATCTGGCAGCAGCAAGTGAAGCGTTTGGAGCTGTCGGCAGCAATGATTATGGGCAATGCCATTTGCCGCGCATATCTCAATCGCGGACGCGCCATATCGAGCAAAGTCAATGCCTCGCTCAAAGCCTTGGTGCGCGACGAAGCTCGCTCGGTTTGCTCGCTCGAAGACGACGAAATCGATGCAATATTCGCCAAAATATACAACTATCTTGATCAAATGTTTTCGGATGCCGGCGTGGCTGATGTTGCACGCTCATTCGCTGCCGAGCTATGCAAAAAACGCCGCATGAGCGCCACCGAGGTGTTTGAACATCTAAGCACTCTGGGCCACCGATAAAAGCTCGGCATCTATTTCTTGTTTGGATAAAGGAAACGTTTGCCTATCACGTGCCATGAAAATTCAGACAAGGCAAGGATGCAGAGCAAGGTTATAGCGAAAAGCACATGCGGGGCGACGGTGTTGTGACAGGTGACATATATGGTTTGCATCACCGGGAAGTGAAGCAAATAGATATCGTACGACACATTGTTGCGATTGAAAAATTTTGCGCCTTTCACAAGCGACAAAAAAATCACTAACGTTGACACCACTATCGGCGACAGCCAATACTCGTAGCCGGGGATGTAATCGCTGCAGAGAAGCAGCAGCGCGGCAGCGGCTATCAGGTGGTATCCGTAGCGCTTTAGACAGGCATATTTGGTGTAGAAAAACACACCGGTATAGAAGTACATCAATTGGCCGAAAACCTGGCGCGAAAAGATGGCGTAAATCTCACGTCCCGTCGCATCGTACATTTCCTGCATATACATGCGATAAATTGTTGAAGCAACATATATCACAACAAACACGGCGGTTGTGGTGAACAGTCTGCTGTGCTTGTACAGCCACACAATTGCCGCAATGACCAGCGGTATTGACAGATAGAGCAAAATCTCAATCTTGATGGTCCACAGCGAGCCGTTGACAGCCGACATTATGTTGTGCGTGAACACGCCCGGCAAGTCGGGATGCAGAAAGTTGAGGAATGTGACGTTTGCAGCAAGGTAGGCATACAAGTCGCGGCTCGCAAAATACTGCCGCAAAGGCAGGTCGCTGAGCACGCTGAGGGCAGCGGCGGCCAGCAGCACAATAAACAGATAGGGCGGCAAAATGCGGCGTGCACGGCGCTCAACATAATGGCGCAAGTTGCGACGATGCAGATAGCTGCCGTAGACCAGAAATCCGCTCAACGCGAAAAATCCGCCCACAGCTGTGCCGCTCGATGTGGGAAAGTAAAAGTCAGTGCCGAAAATAAGGTTGAAATGCGCCACAAGCACAGCGAATGCCAGATAATAGCGCACCAAACCCATGCTGTTATTTTTGTCGATAACAGCATAGCGTTTGGCGTCGATGTATTCGGAGTAAGAAGTATTCAAAACAAAAGGTCACTCCGCATCACAGCAGTTGCTGCATACGCGCAATGTATTTGCCAATGATGTCGAACTCAAGATTTACGCGAGTGCCGACTTTGATTTGGCAAAAGTTTGTGTGATTGAATGTGTAGGGGATGATAGCAACGCGGAATGAGTTGCGCTCTGAGTCGCAAACTGTGAGGCTCACACCGTTGACGGTCACCGAGCCTTTTTCTACGGTCATATAACCTTTGGCTATCATTTCGGGCGACACTTCATATTCAAATTTGAAATAGTGCGAGCCATCGAGCTCAACAACCTCGGTGCATACGGCAGTGGTGTCAACATGGCCTTGCACAATGTGGCCGTCGAGGCGTCCGTTCATAATCATTGAGCGCTCAAGGTTCACAAGGTCGCCGGCTTGCAAGTCGCCGAGGTTTGAACGGTCGAGGGTTTCTTGTATCGCGGTGACAGTGTAAGTGTCGTCTTTGAGGTCAACAACAGTGAGGCATACGCCATTATGCGCTACTGACTGGTCGATTTTGAGTTCGCCGGCAAACGAGCTGCGCACGGTGAGCTGCAAGTTGCCGTCGGCTTTGACAGCGCTAACCACAGTAGCGGCTTCTTCAACTATTCCTGAAAACATAATTGCAATAAAATTAGTTTGTGTTTATGCCTGCAAAGATAGTGAATTTTTGCGTAATATCAGCTATCAGGGGTCAATGTGGTTGAGGTATCCCTGCACAGATATGCGGTTGTCGTCGGGCTTATTGTAAGTGCCGTCGAGCTTGGCTTTTTTGTTTTTGCTGCCTTGCTGAGCGTGTTTGGCAAGCTTGGCAATGCGCTCGGAGCCTTTAAGTTTGGGTGCCCACACGTTGACAAGACGGTCGAGGCGGAAGTTGTTCATATCGTCGAACAAGCCTTGCAGCGCGGCATTGCGCTCCATGTCGTCGCGCACCCACACGGTGTTATCGTCAAGATATTTGAGTGCGTCTTTTACGCTTAGGCTATTGTCTACGGCCACCGATTTGTCTTCGGTCGCTTCTTCAGGCTTTTGCTCTTCGGCTGGCTGAGTTTTTTCGGGAGTGATGTCAACAACAGTAGCCTCAGCCTGAGCGGGCACTTCAGGCACCTTATTCACCACAATAGAGTCGGGATTGGCTGCGGGAGCCATTTTGTTGCTTCCTGAGCCCACAAACTGACCGCCAAGCAACATTATGCCCGCGCCAACCAAGAAACCGATAGCTGCAAACAGCAGCTTTGTGGTGAGCGACGTGCTTGAGCCCACGTAGCCAAGATGATTGGTGCGTGTGGGGCCTTCTTGTATATTGTCAAGCAGTTCATATCCTTCAAGCGGGCTGCGGCCAAGCTGGAATTTTGTCTGTATCTCAAATTTTATGGGTGCGCCCAATTCGCTTGAAATTACGGGCAACTCAAAGCAATATATTTTGCGTCGCTCTTGCAGCTGAATGAGTGCACGGGTGGTTGATGCAAGGTCAAGCTGGCCTGAGTAGGGGAAGTGGCCTTCGCAGCCTATCGTGACTGTGGCATGACGCAACTCGTCGACGGTGAATGAGTGGCCTTCGCCGGTAATCTCGTGGCCGTTTACGCGTATTGAGCAATTGTGGAGCTCTGACTTCGACACTTGCGAAGTGACGTAGAACGAGGCTGCGGTGATGGTTTTGCGCGAGCCTTCGGTGCTCACGGGCGATGGCACAAATTCTATAGCGTTGACAGTCTCTGTGCGGCTCACATCTTCAAAGCCGGGACGACTCCAGGTGACGGTGAGATTTGCTCCGAGAGTGACACGTATGGGTTTGTCGAGCACGATGCCGAAAACGTGTGCCGAGAAGCCGTCTTCGCCTTTTTCGGGAGGCAGCAGCACAGCGGGGTCGCCTATAGGCTCATCGGTGAGATTGGCAGCGTCAACATCATAGCCAAGGTCGGCATCAACGAGCAGCACTCCGGCATACGGAATGTAGGCTTGCTGATAGCGGCCGTTGCCGGTGAAGTCGGCGAGCGAAAAACCGGTGTCGCCACCGTAAGCGCGCCACGCATATTCATGGCCTTGCGAGGCTATCAAAGCCGGGGCATCATCGTCCTGAGGATACTCCATGCTGAAGGCCTCGCGCAGCGAAGCCACGTCGGCATTCGTCACTTCGGCATTGCTGACTTTGCGGGTGGTGAGGCGTATCACTTGTTCGAGCGCCTCGCTGTCGATTGACAAGCCGTTGGGTATGTAAATCCATGCAGCAAGGTGGTGACCAAACTGCGGGGGTATGGTGCGGAGAATTGTGAAAAAAATACCGTCGGCCTTTGATGAGAGCATGTAAAAAATATTTTTCTCATCAGGGTTGTAGGCAATTTTACCGAGAGCAGCACTTAGATCGCACACGTAGCGCGAAATATCCTCATTGGGATTGAGATTGAAAAGGCTTTTGAAGTTGTTGCCGGACTTAGTGATATAAAGCTGAAGCTTATTCATTTAGCAGGAAATTGCAATGGTTGTTTTAAGGAGAAATTTATGCACAAAAATAACAATTAAATACAAAAAACCAAAACAAAATCATAATATTTTTCGCAAACCCCCGCTTTGCCTACCAACACTGACAATATTTAACAACAATCTCGCTAATTATTGGCAATATGATTACTTTAAAAGTAGATAGGAGCAATATTTGTTGAGAATGGCGGAGATGGGAATATCTCCTTTATGCAGACGCTCGGCATCGAGTGGCAGCAAGCGCTCGCGCACTGCAGTTGTTCCCTTAAACT
>CAZYNO010000070.1:0-9589 GCA_964648845.1 uncultured Bacteroides sp. | reverse complement strand
AAGTCGGTGTAGTATTTCGAGTTGTTGTATGCGTCGCGGAACATACTGTTGAAGAACATGCTCATGTCGAAGCCTTTCCACGATGCACCGAGGTTGATGCCAAGTTGTGCTTTTGGCAGGTCAACACCCAGCCATGTGCGGTCGTTGCTGTTGATTTTGCCGTCGCCGTTGGTGTCTACATATTTTATGCGACCCACTGCGGGTTTGCCAAATTCAACTTGATATTTTGAGCAATATTCGTCAACCTCGGCTTGCGAGTGGAATATGCCGTCTGTTTCGTAGCCAAACCATGAGCCGTAGGGCTGTCCGACAAGTGTCTTGTCTATGCCGTTGCCACCGCCGTAGGTGTAGTAGATGTCTTCGAGCAACGATGTTACACGGTTTTTGCTCACCGTCACATTTACGCCAACTTCATAGTTGAAGTCGTTGACTTTGCTGCGCCAATTGACTGCTGCTTCAAAACCTTTGTTTGTCATCGAGCCACCGTTATACCAGCAATATCCGCCTTCGCCGATAACTGCGATATAGGGCTTTTCAACAAGCATATCGTTGGTCTTTTTGTAGAAGTAGTCGAGCGATAATGTCAAGCGATTGTTGAGCAGCGATGCATCGATGCCAACGTTTGTTTGGTAAGTGCGTTCCCATTTGAGGTCGGGGTTTGTTGAGCGAGTTTTGTAAGCACCTGCGGCAAGTGTTGTGCCGTCGCCGTTCATATTGTATGAAGCACCGTTGAGCGATACGAGATATTTTGTGTAGAATGCTTCGTTGTCGATAATGTCGTTACCGTTGATACCCCACGAACCACGTATTTTCAAGTCGTTGAGCCATGAGTGTGTACTCTCCATGAAACGTTCCTGGCTTATGCGCCAACCTGCTGATACCGAAGGGAAGTAGTCTGAATTGTTCTCCGAGCTCAAGCGCGATGATGAGTCGCGGCGCAGAGTGAACGACAAGAGATAGCGGCTGTCGTAGCTGTAATTGATTTTGGCAAATGCCGATGCCATTGAATAGTTGCTTGCACTCGACCCGGTTTGTTGTCCGGCTGTTACGCTCGACAAATACCAATAATTTTCGTCTTCGATGGCAAGATTTGTGCCGTATCCGCTTAGTGCTTCGGCATGGTTGCGCTTAGCCTCATAACCGAGCAAGAACATGAATGAGTTTTTGTTTATGTCAAAGTTGTATTGAGCGGTGTTTGTCCACACCCAGTCAACATTTTTAGCCGTAGATTGCGAAAGTTTGTTCACATCGTCGCGCATCCACTTGGGCTCAAATGTTTTGTTCGACTCGTTGTAGAAGTTTACACCGAAATTGGTTTTGATTATGAGGTTTTTAACCGGCTCGATTGAGAGGAATGCGTTGCCGAATATACGCCAATACTCGTGCTTGTTTTTTGAGTTGTTGTTGATGAGGCGCATTTGGTTTGCAGTGTCGCCAAGCACATCAGAGATCGCGTCGTTGTAGTCACCGTTGGCGTCGTAGACCACCTTTGCCGGATGTTGTTTGATGGCGCTCTCTTCAATGCCGTCGGGAGCATAGTGAGCTTTCCACCAGTTTACGGCCATATTGCCACCTGCTTTCAAACGATTGTTGAGAAATCCGTAGTCCGAGCTCAAACGTGTGTTTACGCGTTGGAAGTCGGTGCCTTTCACAATGCCGTCGTGGTCAAGCCAACTCAAAGATAGCGAAGTTGAGCCGTTCTCCGAGCCTTTTGCAAGGCCGATGCTGTATGTCTGCATAAGTGCTGTGCGGTGTATCTCGTCTTCCCAATCAACATTTCCGGCAAGCACTTGTGCACCGTTGATATTGGTGTAGTTTTGCAACTTCGGAGTGGTGCCGTTGCCGTATATTGCACTGTTGGGAGTGGCTCCGTTGTTGGCATATTTGTAAGCAGCCCAATAAACCTCGCCCCATTGGTCGGCGTTGAGCAAGTCAATGCCGCTTTGATATGTTTGCGCAGTGAGTGTAGCATCAAAAGTGATGCGTGTTTCTCCTTTATTAGCTCGTTTGGTGGTGATGATAACAACGCCGTTTGCTGCTTGAGCACCGTAGATAGCTGCAGATGAGGCATCTTTCAACACTTGTATCGACTCAATGTCGTTGCTATTTAATATTGTGGCAATATTTTCGCGCGTCATCACACCGTCAATAACATAAAGCGGGCTGTTGGCGTCGCTGCGGAATGATGATGCACCGCGTATCGAAACTCCGGTTGAAGTGCCGCCCGGCGTGCCGTCGGTAGTGATATTCATACCTGCCACGCGGCCTTGCAATGCTTGCAGCACATTGCCCGTCGGTGTGTCGGCAACATCTTTCATCTTCACTACAGCTACCGATCCGGTGAGGTCCGACTTCTTTTCGGTTGAATAACCAACCACAACAACCTCGTCGAGCACCGATGTGTTTTCGGCCAATTCGATTGTCATCTCCGGCGATACGGTGCCCACAAATTCATTATATCCCACATACGAGATTTTGATTTGCGCTCCGGTGGCGGCTTTCAGCGTGAATGTGCCGTCAATGTCGGTAACAACAGAGACGTTGCTTTGTGGTAGAACTACTGAAGCTCCGATGAGTGGCTCACCGTCGCTCTTCGACAACACCGTGCCATGCACTGTGATGTTTTGCGCGTAAGTTGCCAAGACTGCAAAAAATAGCAGTATTGAGCTGATTAATGATTTAGTCATGATATGTTTTTGGTTAAAATGTTTTTTTGATTTGTTGAATGTTTATGCCGCAAAATTAATTCATCATATCAAGTGGTGTGTACAACGTATGTTTCATGCTTTGCAACAAATGTTACGATACAACAAAACTGTAAATTCTTGTAACATTTGTTGCCGTTTCAAGCTTTTTTGCGCGAAAATCAGTATCTTTGCGGCATGAAACTCGACGAAAATAATCCACAATTCAGCGCGATGCAAAATGTGAAGCGTCGCTTTTTTGCCCTGCGCAACGGCATAATTGCCGACACTCTTCGCAAAGCCGGTGATCCGCATCATGTTATTTTTGGCTTGACTTTGCCCCAACTCGTTGAAGTTGCCGAGGCTACGGGGCAAAACAAAGAGCTGGCTCGAATGCTTTGGGACAACGACACCACGCGCGAGAGCCGCCTCATTGCACCCATGCTCATGCCCGTGTCGCAATTTTCGTTTGACGAGGCTTGCACTTACATTGAGCAACTGCAATGCCCCGAGGAGGCCGATTTGCTGTGCCACCGTCTGCTGCGTCACACCGACTTTGCATTCTCAATAGTCGACAAATACAGTAACGACGGCATTGCCGATATGCAACGCTACGCTGCTCTGCGACTCATGTTCAACCTCGTGGCAAAAAATCCCTCGCGAGCACACCAAGTCGCTACTATCGAGGCTGCTCGCAACTGCCGGCTCACGCACTCTGTCGCCGTTTCGCTCGCCGACGAAGCCTCCTTCTTTCTTGCCTGACTCCTTGCAAATTATAAATTAATATTGTACTTTTGCGCTATAACATCAAAACAACATCATCATGGCACGACAAATTAAAGATACACCTATTATTACCGGTAAAGATGCCGATCGATTTGCTAAAAAAATTGCAAATCCAAAACCGGCTTCTCCGGAAGATATAAGAAGAGCTCGCGCTATCTATGAAGCAGTGAAGGCTCAAAGCAAATTTGTAATGTAATGACTTTAGCAGATTTTACTCATGTAGTTCTATCGGTAGATTACGATATAAAACAATTTAAGTGTAAGGACGATGACTTAAATAGTTTTCTACTTGATGACGCCAAAGACTATTTGTTGTCGAAGATGGCAGTAACATATCTATTTGAAGATAATATCTCAAATAAAACGGTCGCTTATTATAGTTTATTGAATGACAAAATTACA
Organism: uncultured Bacteroides sp.; assembly: GCA_964648845.1. GTDB lineage: Bacteria > Bacteroidota > Bacteroidia > Bacteroidales > Muribaculaceae > CAG-873. The sequence goes on along the minus strand of CAZYNO010000070.1, from coordinate 5,717 downwards.
TTTGATCCGGAGAGAAAATCTTTTTGGAATAAGCTAAATAGAAAAGTTGCGAACAAAAAGAGGCGTAAAGACTACCCGGCTATCAAAATAGGCAGACTTGCAATAAATCAAGATTATATTGGAAATGGTTTGGGCAGCGAAATTTTAACGATGATTAAATATATGTTTGCAAACCAAAACCGCACCGGGTGTCGTTTTATTACTGTTGATGCTTATAGTGATGTTACTCCTTTTTACTTGAAATGTGGCTTCGATTTTCTTACTGATAAAGATATAAATGATGCAACAAGGTCCATGTATTTCGACCTCATGAGCTTTGCTCTATGATTGGCAATTGTTACAAAAAAGTTATTTGCAATTTTTTTGCTTCAAATACTTGTTAATATGTAATTAATAGCTATTTTTGCAGAAACAAAAACTTTTCCTTATGACTAATCTTAAAAATATTGTTGAGCAATTTTCTATTTCGACGGCTGTAGCCGATATTGCTCCTCTCGGCAATGGTCTTATTAACGATACTTATCTCGTCACTACTGAAGGCGATGCCGACAATTACGTGTTGCAGCGTGTGAATGCCGCAGTGTTCCCCGACGTTGAAGGAATGCAGCGTAACATCAAGTATGTCACCGAACATATTGCTGCTAAGCTTAAAGCTAAAGGCGTGAAAGACATTGAGCGTCGCGTGCTGCGTTTCTTGCCCCTCAAAAACAGCGACAAGACTTTCTTCTTTGATGGAACCGACTACTGGCGCATCTCTGTTTTCATCAAAGGCACTAAAACTCTCGAGGCCGTTAACCCCGACACTGCTCGCAGCGCCGGTATTGCTTTCGGCGAATTCGAAGCTATGCTCGTAGACCTCGATGCCGAAATCGTTGATATCATCCCCGACTTCCACAACATGGAATTCCGCCTCAAACAACTCCACGATGCCGTTGCTGCCGACCCCAAAGGCCGCGTAGCCGAAGTGCGCGAACTGCTCAACGCTTTCGAAAGCCGCGCCGAAGAAATGACTCTCGCCGAGCGTCTTGGCCGCGAAGGCAAACTACCCAAACGCATTTGCCACTGCGACACCAAAGTAAACAACATGCTCGTTGATGCCGAAACAAACGAAGTGCTTTGCGTCATCGACCTCGACACAACAATGTTCTCATACGTATTTAGCGACTACGGCGACTTCCTGCGCACCGGCGCTTGCACCACTGCCGAAGACGAACCCGACACCGCAAAAATCGGCTTCAATGTCGAAAACTACAAAGCATTCACCGAAGGCTATCTCTCAACAGCCGGCGCATTCCTCACCGACATCGAGCGCGACAACTTGCCCTACGCAGTCCGTCTCTTCCCCTACATGCAAGGCGTGCGCTTCCTCGCTGACTATATCAATGGCGACACATATTTCAAAATCAAATATCCCGAGCACAACCTCGTGCGTGCAAAAGCTCAATGGGCTATGCTCAAAGCCGTTGACAACTATTTCGCCACCAACAAATAAGCTACACACCCACATTTTATCTCACATAAAATTAATAATGGCGCACCACAATTGATGCGCCATTATTGGTGAATATAGGAATTTTATATATGACCTGCGTATTTAGTTATAGGGGAGGATTAGCGACGCAGAGCACGGCGGTTGAGCCAATCGCCAAGCCACAACCCGGCAAGAATGAGTGCGCAACCGAAAGCTCCCATCGGCGAGATTGCCTCACCAATGATTATAAATGAACCTATCATAGTGACAATAGGCTGTATATACATATAGTTATTTGCCATCACTGCGCCAAGCCATCGCACTGATACCGACCACAGCGAGAAACCTAACAGCGAGGCTCCCGCAGCAAGAAATATCAAGTGAAACATCACTGTGCCGTTGCTGACAACATCAATCGGACTTTGCAACGAAGGAGCAAATAGCAAGAATGGCAATGCGGTGATAACTCCGTAAAAAAATGTTTTGCGAGTAACAAACCACACATCGTAGTTAGCATTTAGACGACGCAATATAATGCTGTAAACCGCCCAGCTGAATGCTGCTGCAAGCGAAAGAATATCGCCAATGGGGTGTACCTGCAAATTTGTTGACGAGTTGAAAATCACACAAGCTACGCCTACAAATGCTATAGCCGAGCCTACAAGCATGCCGCTCGACGGCCGTTCGTTTTTATACATCAGTCCGGCGAGCATAGCCGTGATGAGCGGAGACATTGATGTGAGTAGCGACACATTGCCAACAAGCGTGTATTGCAACGCCGTATTTTCGGCAATGAAATATAGCGAGCCTGATGTTATGCCGCACAACGCAAACAAACCTTCGTCGCGCAACGAGTGCGATTTGAACTGCTTGTGGCTGATGAGCAGCACCAACAAATATGCTATGATGAAACGATAAATGTAGATCTCAACTGTGCCGAGACCACTCTCCAAAAGTATTTTTGTTGACACAAAAGCCATACCCCAAAACGCCACGCACACAAGCGCAGCCACGTGGATGAGCCACATTGCCGGTTTCGAGCCCGGCTGTCCTGAGAATACCGAAGAAATGTTGATTGCGTTCATATAGTTCGTAAGTATGGCTTAACTATGCAATAGACCTTTGAGCCGCGACCGGGGCTCGAACCCGGGACCTTTTCGTTACGAATGAAATGCTCTACCAACTGAGCTATTGCGGCAACGTTGCACTGCCGTTCTGCAACGGCAATGCAAATATACTAATTATTGATGAATTGCTTACTATATACGAAGGTAATTTTTGCCTCGTCAAGCAATAATTTTGCCATGGCCGGTTGACCCATGTACGGGCTGATGGCGGTGACGTAGGTCGTACCTGTTGAGTAGTAGGAACTTGTGGTGGTTTCTGTCGATACAGTCACCGGAGTGAGCACGAATGTGATATCGTCGTCGGTAATCTCGCCTTTGTCCATCAGACTGACTAAATATGCCTTTAAGCCTGTGAATGTATAGCTGTTGGTGGTTGTGCTATATGTGGCATAAAACGAGGTTTCGTCGTCATTGATTTCGTTGTTGAGGAAGAAATCGTCTTTCTTGCTCTTGAGTATCAGCAGCAAGTTTTCGGGCAGAGTGATATCATATTCGTTGGCAATCTCTTCGGCGGGGATGTCCAGCGACAAGGAATTTATCACGCCCAAGTTAGTTGTGATGTTGGCACGATAGCGCGAGATGATTTCCGCTGCCGGAAATTTAAACTCAACGTCAAGGCCTGTGGGGGCAAGCACTATGTTTTCGCCGGCAGCCACAGCGTCGGTGATTTTATCGTCCATTTGCAACTTGATGTTGTTGTTGGTGATAATTTCGGGGGTGACGGCAAAGTAGTAGCCAACATTGTTTACGGTTGTGTCTTTTTGGGCATCTTCATCGTAATATGTGCTGTGGTAGTACATATTGATGAGTGTTTGTCCCACGCGAGTCACGCGGCCCGAGCCGTACGAGTTTTTAAAGTACAAGCCTTTAAACACTTTTTGTGAGAATTCGGTGGGCGAAACAAATGCTGACGGGTCGGCAACATAGCTGTTGTAGATTTCTTGTCCCAACTCTACGGGCAAGTCGACGGTCACTTGACGATAGGTCAACTCTTGTGTGTCTTCGTCTTCGCCCAGAGCTGTGGCGTTGTATATCACAGAACCGATTTTTTTGTTCGGGTTGTAATATCCGTCGGGATTGAAGTCGCTATAGATTGTTGTGGGGAGATCTTTCTCCAGGCGATACACGTCCAAACCCATCGGAGCGATAGAGTCGCCGGTGTATGCACCGAGATTGATGTTCATGACAAGCTTGAGCGAGTCGATGCGACTTGCACCAACATTGGCGGTGTCGAGCGCCATTGCCGGCATAAACTGAGTCACAACGTCGCTGCTGAAACGACCGTAGCCCGGGGCATCAATGATGCCGATGAGCTGCGTGATTGTGCGCGACAGCACGGCCTCGTTTTTCACCGATTGGCCCGTGACTGTATACATTGAGTCGATGATGACCTCAACGTTATCTTGCACTATTGACTCGCCAATCACTGACGACTCGTTGCAACCTATCATTGATGAAGCCATCAATGTGGCTACCGAGCCTATGGCGAGCGACTTGCGTATTTTGGTTAATTGAGAAGACATTCTAAGTCAATAAAGTGAATATATTGCTGTTATTTATCTGCAACTGATATTGCTTTATAATGACAGATAAAATTCGTGATATTTCTCCACGTAATTCTCCTCGCCCGGATATTCCAAGAAAGGCTTGCCCGATGCTTTGGCGTAGGCCACGAGTTCGGCATTAACTTCGCCTTCGGCTTGCACCACGGCATCGCTGAAGTCTATGGCAAGTTTGCCGAGAGCAACCTCGTCGATAGCGCCTTCACTCAGATGTTTCAAGTCGTCGGCATTGAAGCCGTCCATCACGAGCTTTTCGGGCAGACGTGCGTCGAGCGGCTGTACGGGAGCTGAATTGTGGATTGAATAGATGATTTTGCACTCGCGCAATGTGGGGTCATCACCATACATGCGGCGAATGTAGATGGGAGCGAGAGCGGTTGCCCAGCCTGAGCAATGTACTATTTGCGGAAGCCAGCGCAGTTTTTTTACGGTTTCGATTACGCCACGCACAAAAAACATACTTCTCTCGTCGTTTTCTTCGGGCTCGGTTTCTATTTCGAGACCTTCAGAGCCTTGGCGGTGGAAGAAATCATCGTTGTCTATAAAATAGACTTGCATGCGTGTTGGTTGAAGAGTAGCAACCTTGATAATAAGTGGATGATCGGTATCATCAATAACGATGTTGAGTCCGGACAATCGAATCACTTCGTGCAATTGATTGCGGCGCTCGTTAATCGAGCCATATTTTGGCATAAAGGTACGCACTTCAATGCCCTTTTCTTGGATTCCTTGGGGCAAATTGCGGCCCATGTCAGCGAGAACTGACGATGGTAGATAAGGTGAAATCTCTTGCGAGATATAGAGCGCTTTTTTAATGTCCATCGAGATATTTGTTATGCACTTTATAGTTAATATACAATATGAATGCAAAGTTACGAATTTTTTTTCTTATTTTGATTAGGTTTTGTATTCGATTTGTAAGAAAAAGCGTTAATTTAAGTGCATTTGTGTAATGACATTTTTACTCAAAACACCCGTGTATAAACGATACAGCCCTAACAGTTAGACTGTTAGGGCTGCGCTTATCTAATTTGTGGCGTTTGTCTTATTGCTGGAAGGCTGCAACGAGCATATTGAATGCTGCTTCAAGACCTTCGGCATCTTTACCACCGGCTTGAGCGAAGCCGGGTTGACCACCACCACCGCCTTTGATGGCTTTGGCTGCTGTGCGAGCAATGTTTGCTGCATTGAGACCTGCCTTAACAAGGTCGTCGGTGAGTGCCACGGTGAGCAACGGCTTGTTGTTGGTGTCGGCTGTTGCTGCGATAAATGCTGTGCCTTCAGGAGAGTCACGACGCACTGCCATAGCTAATAGTTTTACGCCTTCAGGAATGTGTGTGCCTTTGAGAACAACGAGTTTCACACCGTTAACCACGTATGCTTGATTAAGCAATTGTGTTGCATAGTTGTTTGCGCGCTCAACCATAGCTTCTTGAGCTTGACGTTTGAGGTCGGCGTTCTCGTCCATAGCTTTGTGCAGAGCTGCGAGGATGTCGGGAGCATTGTTGAATGCTGCTGCCACGCCGCGCATAGTGTCGCTGAGTTCGTCGAGCATAT
>CAZYNO010000069.1:0-9624 GCA_964648845.1 uncultured Bacteroides sp. | reverse complement strand
AACCTTTTTAACCTTAAATCTAATACCATGAAAAACACATTGCAAAGGTACAAACAATTTTTATGTTGTACAACATATTTCTGCAACATTATTCTCGTATTAACATAGTTTAACTCCTTACTCTTTACTCTTTACTTCTTACTTCTTATTTGCGGCCGATGAGGTCGTCGTTTTTGATGGAGGTGGCGGTTTTTTTGACGCTGGCGTTGAGCGAGCCGAAGCGGTAGGTTACGCGAAATTGCAGGTAGCCGCGGCGCGAGCAGGTGAGTGTTGTGCCGGTGTAGTCGCCGTTGACCGTTGTGCTTTGGAATTTGAAGTTTCTATTGCCAAAGAAGTCGCTGCCTGAGACTGAGACGTTGAGTCGGTCGCCTTTGAGGAATGCGCGCGAGAGACCGATGCTGAAGCCTATGATTTTGCTGCCTACGGGTCGGTAGTAGCTATATACGTCGTTTATGCCGCTGCCAAAGTAGTAGGCTGATGCGTTGAGTTTTATGTTGAGTGGCAGTGTTTGGTTGAGGTTCGTGAAGAATTGGGGTGCCCAGCGGCTGAGGCTAAGGCCTTGTTGCTCGTATTTGTGGTATGAGAGTTCGCCGTTGAACATGAAGCGAGTTTTGGGTGTGATGGTCCATTGCATGAAGCCGGAGAATGTGAGCTGGCGTTCGTGTCCGATGTTGTCGTATGTTGAGTGTATCACGCCGTTGTTGTCGGCATATTGCACGGCAGTGATGTTGTCGTTGTTGAAGCTGTAGTTGGCCGATATGTTGAAGTTTATTTTCTTCTTTATGAGCATGTAGGTGAGCTTGAGAGAGTTGCTGTAGGCGCTCTCAAGGTCGGGGTTGCCTTGGCTCACTGTGGTGGGCGAGTAGCTCACTGTTGGGTTGAGGTAGCTGATGCCGGGGCGGTTGATGCGTGCGGCATAGTTTGCCGAGAGGCTGTTGGCGTCGTTGATGTTCCATGAGGCGGAAGCCGAGGGTACAAAGTCGTGCAAGTCAGAGCCGAAAGAGTCGGCGCTGCCGTCGGGGAAGTCTGCTTGCAGGTGCGAATATTCGTAACGCACGCCGGCGCGCAGGCTCACTTTGCGGATTTTGGCGGTGTATTGAGCGTAGAGAGCACCAACGTCGGTGATGTGCTTGAATTCGTTGTAGGTGGTAGTCCAGCCGGTGTATTCGGTGTTGTTGTTCGACACGTTGCGGCGGAGGATGTATTTGCCGCCAACTTCGAGCGAGTGAATGTCGGTGAACGGGTGCACCCAGTCGGCTTGGAAGGTGTGTTCTATGAAGTTGAGGTCGCTGGCACCGTTTATGGCCGAGTAGCTGAACAGGTCGCCCACGACGTCGCTATATGTCATAGATTGTTTTACGTTTTGGTCGGTAGTCGACACGGCGTAGCTTGCGGTGAGAGTTTCGCCCTTGCGCGAAGTTGAGAGTTGGTAGTTGATGTTGCCGTTGAAGTCGATGTAGCCGTATTTGGGATAGTCGATGTTGGCTTTGTAGCTTGACAGGAGATTTCCGTCGGCGTCGGTGCGATAGTTGTAGCCTGCGCCTCGTGGCTTCACATTAAAGAAGAAGCCGCCGAGTTCGAACGATATGAGGTTTTTGTTGTTGATTTCCCACGAGCCTTCGCCGTTCACCCACGACACATATCCGCGGTTATTGCTGTCTTGCTCATTGTGCTCGGTGATGCCGTTTTTGTAAACCTTGTCGGCGGTGGCTTTGTTGCGGGTGAGCTTGGCGGTTTGGCGTTGCACGCCGCCGTTGAGCGAGAAGGTGAATTTGTCGATTTGTGTTGTTATGAAGAAGTTGCCGTTGTACATGCCTTTCCACACATCGTAACCGAAACCTGCCGAGCCGAGCACGCCTTTTATTGAGGCGTTGTCGACGGTGACAATGTTGAGGATAGCGCCAATGCCTTCGGCGTCGTATTTTGCGCCGGGTTCGGTGATAACCTCAATGGTTTTAATCATTGAGGCGGGTATTGCGGCAAGAATGTCTTTGGCATTTTTGCTCATCGAGTTGTTTGGGCGTCCGTTTTTGTAGACTTTGAAGTTTGACGAGCCGTTGACCTTGATGTTGCCGTCGCCGTCAACCGAGACCATGGGCACGTTGCGCAGCATGTCGCGAGTTGAGAGGGTGAGCACTTGCGGGTCGGCTTGCACGTCGTAGCCTATGCGGTCAATTTTTTTTACCACCAGGGGGCGTTGCGCAGTGACGGTGACCTCGTTGAGCTGGTCAACGGCGCTTAGTGTGATGTCGCCAAGATTTAGCGATGGCTGCGCGTCGGTGATGTTGAAGTTGAGCGCGGCGCTTGAAGCGTTGCCGGCGCCGTCGACGCGCAGTTTGAAGTTGCCCACAGAGTCTAACGGCGATTTATAGTATCCGAGCGAGTCAGCAATACCAACCACTACCGGCTTCAGCGTGTCGGGCAAGGCATATATGCGACAAGTGGCGTAAGCCTCGTCATTGCCTTGAGAGTCGACAGCATGAAGCGAGATGTCATAGGCGTAGATGTTTGCGACATAGGCAGCAGTGAGAGTTGAGAGGAGGATTTTCTTCATTTCTAAATTTTTATTACAGTTACTGCATATTAGACGCTAAAGGTAGTGAAAAAATGACAGCATAGATGCGCGTTTTAAGATAGATTAACAAAAAGACCAAGGCTAACTGCCCGAGCAATTGGCAGTTAGCCTTGTGTCTTTTCTTAGTCATGTTGTCTATTAAAAAAGTAGTGCTTGAGTCTAATGACAGGTTATATTTTTAAGATGTAGGCTTAAAAACGGAGTCTGCTTAAACTTTTTGATGCAGAGCTTATCTATAGTCAGCAAAGTTTTCTTGCAAGCGTTTACGAGCAAAGAATATTCTACTTTTAACGGTGCCGAGCGGCGACTTCATGTGTTCGGCAATTTCGTTGTATTTGTAACCGGCGACGTGCATAGCGAACGGAATTCGATATTCGTCGGGGAAACTGTTGATGGCATCGGTGATTTCGCCGGCGCCATAGGTGCCTTCGGGAGAGTCGAGACCGGAGTCTTGGCTGAGGTTTAGGTGATAAAGGCTTGATGTGGTGTCGACCACAGTAGCAGCACGACCGGCACGGCGGTAGTTGTTGATGAAGATGTTGCGCATGATAGTGAATACCCAACCTTTGAAGTTTGTGTTTTCAGCGTATTTATCTTCGTTGTCAAGCGCCTTGAGGGTGGTGTCTTGCAGCAGGTCGTACGCGTCATCCTTGTTTGATGTGAGCATGTAGGCAAAGTTAAGCAGATTTGCCTGGAGGCCCATCAGGTTTGATTGAAATTTCGCGGTTCCCATTGAGATAATAGTTTAAGCAGGTTAATATGTATGTTTTCATATAATCTCTGTTAAAAAATGCAATATTTTTCGTTGAGGTATGGCAAAAATATTGCGGATTTGTGACAAAGCAAGGATTTCCAGGTTAATTTAAGTTAAATCACGGATTTTTAGTATTTAAGAGACGTAATGTGTTGACAGATAAAGGATTAGAGGTTGTGAAATTTGTTACACGATTGTTACAATGTGCAATGCAAAGTAAATTGGGGTACTTAGACTCAGGGCGTTAGTAACACAAATGTAATAGTAATGTAATGGTTAAAAATTCTTTAACGCGTGAACAATTTTAAGGTTTATTATTAAGCTGTGACCACGCGAATACCCGTGTCGGCAGTGATTTTTGCGGCAATTGCGCGCAGGGTTTCGGCGTCGATTTTCACCAGGTTTTCTTCGGGAGTTTTGCGGTCGATAGAGTAGAGCATAATTTCGCCGGGCATGATTATTTTGTAAGCGTTGATGAGCGCGTCAATTTCGTGGTTTGTGGTGTTGTCGATGTAGACGCCGTTGTGCACGCCGCGAGTCATCATAGTTTGTATGATGCCTTGGCTGCCGAAGGTTTTGAGCTGCTCAACGACTTTAGCCACGGTGAAGCCGGGCGACGTGGGGCGGTCGAGGGCGCGCATGGTGCTTTCAATGGCAGAGTCGAGCTTGAGGATGTTGTTGTCGACGCGGCGCAGAGCTTCAACCACGTCGGCGCGGTGCAGCTGGGTGGAGTTGGTGAGCACGCTGACTTTGACGTTGGGGAAGTAGGTGTTGCGCAGTGCTATGGTGTCGTCGATGACGCCGGCAAAGTCAGGGTGCACCGTGGGCTCGCCGTTGCCCGAAAAGGTTATCACATCAAGGCTTTCGCCGTTGTTGCGCATGGTGCCGAGCTTTGCTTCGAGACACTCGCGCACGTGTTGGCGCGAGGGCAGACCGGCATTTCCCGGGCCTTGGGCGTTGTATCCGGCTTCGCAGTATAGACAGTCGAAAGTGCACACTTTGCCGTCGACGGGCATGAGGTTCACGCCGAGCGAGGTGCCGAGACGGCGGCTGTGTATGGGACCGAAAACAGTTTCGTGGAAAAGTATAGTCTGCATGTTTTTATAGATTTGAGCGTTCTGACGATTTGATGAAAATACGGGTCATTTGGGCTGTGAGCAAGCCGGTGGCGAGCACGGCTCCAAAGACAATAAGAAGGTCGGAGGTGAGCAGGTGCACCGGATAGTAGCGCACTATCAGTGCTGCAGCGTCGCCGCCGATTTTTATGAGGTGGTAGTGCTCTTGCAGGTAGGTGAGACCAATGCCCAGAGCAATGCCGAAGATGCCGCCGACGGCGGTAATGAGCCAGCCTTCGAGGATGAATATGCGGCGCACCATAGAATTTGTGGCGCCGAAGGCACGCAAGGTAGCCATGTTGTCGCGCTTTTCGATGACGAGCAGCGACAGCGTAGAGACGATGTTGAAGAGAGCGATTACCAGCACGAAAATGAGCATCATAAATGTCACCCACTTTTCGATGGCTATCATGCGGAACGACTCGGCGCGCTGCTCCAGACGGTTTTTCACCAGATAGTCGCTGCCGAGACGGTCTTTGAGCGAGGCTTTGACCGCCTCAAGGTCGGCATTCTTGGCTACGGCAATTTCTATGGCAGAGCCTTCGGTGTCGTATTCGAGCAAGTCGCGAGCCACCGACAGCGGGACGAGAATGCCGTCGGCGTCGATGTCTTGTTGGTTCACTTGATATACGCCGCTAATAGCCACGGCAGCCGAGCGGAATGCTGCTGCGGGATTGGCAGGGTTGATGCGTCCTTGGCGTCGCGGCACATAAAGTTGCACGTGAGCGTCGGCGTTTGGTTGCAGCATGAGCGAGTTTGAGGTGCCCACCGAGATTTGTATTGCGGGGAAGTCGTCGGCGGTGCATACGGCATATTTGCCGGTGACAATAGTTTTGTCGATGTGGCTCATGCGCTCAAAGTTTGTAGGAATGCCTTTGAAGCGCACGGGGGTTTGCGTGGTGAGCGTGCTGAGCAGGGCGCGTTCGCTGAGCGTGGGCATGGCGTAAGCAATGTTTTTGTCGGCTTGCAGAGCGAGGGCGAGGCTGTCGGCGTTAGCGATTACGCGACCGTCGGCTCGCGACACTTGTATCTCGGGGTCGAACTGTGAGATGTGTTCTTGAGCGAGGTCGGTGAAGCCGTTGAACACGCTGAGCACCACCACCATAGCCGCCGAGGCAACGGCAATGCCCGCCACAGCGATAAAAGCGATGACGTTGACGGCGTTGTGGCTTTTTTTAGCCAGCAGATACCTCAGAGCTATGCGAAGAGCCAACATAAGCGTTGCGGTTTTATTTTGTTAAGAGGTTGTCGATGTTCTCGATATAGTCGAGAGAGTCGTCGATGTAGAATGAAAGTTCGGGAGTTTTGCGCAGTTGGAAGCGCACTTTTTGTGCCAACTCGTAGCGGATAGTTTTTGCCGACGCGTTGATGCTTTCGATGAGCACTTGGGCTTTGTCGGAGGGGAACACCGAGAGGTATGCACGAGCTATAGAGAGGTCGGGGCTCACGCGGACAGCGCTGACGCTGACAATCACTCCGTGAGTTTTGGCGGTTTGTTGGCGGAATATTTCGCTGAGTTCTTTTTGCAGAAGTCGAGCGATTTTTGCTTGGCGTGTTGTTTCCATAATGCAGTTGCTACTTAATGAGTGAATATGCTGTAATTCGTTGGCGATCTATTTCACACGGCGCATGATTGTCATGCCATCGCGCACGGGGAGTATAACTTTTTCTACGCGTGAGTCGGCGGCAACCGAGTCGTTAAATTCGGCGATAGCGGCGCTTTGAGCGTCTTTGCAATCTTCGGGGTTAAGCACGTGGCCGTCCCAAAGCGTGTTGTCGGCAATTATGAAGCCACCCACGGGCACACGGTCGATGACCATGTTGAAGTATTGCAGGTAGTGGCGTTTGTTGGCGTCGATAAACACGAGATCCCAGCTGCCGGGCAGTTGAGGCACCACTTGCAGTGCGTCGCCGATGTGCAGAGAGATGTCGCTGCCGCGCTCGTAGCTGTCGAAAAGCTCGAGGAGCTCGGGCTCCATCTCGTCGTCAATTTCTACGGTGTCGATTTTGCAGCCTTGGGGCATGCCTTCGGCAAAGCAAAGCGTAGAGTATCCGGTGTAGGCGCCGAGCTCGAGAATGTGCGTGGGACGTATCATAGCCGTAAGCATCTTGAGCAGACGTCCTTGCACGTGGCCTGAGCACATGCGGGGATATAGGTGGCGCAGATGTGTGCGACGATAGAGGCGGTGCAGATGCTCCGGCTCGGCGTCGATATGCAGTGCGATATAGTCGTCTAATTCCATATTGATGCAAAATTAGCACATATCGCCCAAAAAATCAAGTTTATAAGTCAAATAATGTGGGAGGGGGCAGCAGTTTGAATGATGTGCGGTGCAGCTCGCAGGGGCCGTATTGAGCAATGGCGGCGCGGTGGTCTTTGGTTGGGTAGCCTTTGTTGACGTCCCAGTGATATTGCGGGTATTGGCGGGCGGCGTTGCGCATGAATTCGTCGCGGTGGGTTTTGGCGAGGATTGACGCGGCGGCGATGTTGCCGAAGCGACCGTCACCTTTGACGAAAGTTTCGAAGGGCACGTCGCGCCAGGCGGTGAAGCGGTTGCCGTCAACAATCACGGCGCCGGGGGTGATGCTGAGGCCGTTGAGGGCGCGGTGCATGGCGAGGATTGAGGCGCGGAGTATGTTTATGCGGTCAATCTCGTGGTTGTCGACAATGCCGACGGCCCACGCCAGAGCTTCTTGTTCGATGATTGGGCGCAATTTTTCGCGACGCGCTTCGGTGAGTTGCTTAGAGTCGTTGAGCAGAGGGTGGTGAAAATCATCAGGCAGAATAACGGCAGCGGCGAAAACGGGCCCGGCGAGGCACCCTCGCCCTGCCTCATCGCAGCCCGCTTCGTTGCGAGCGGCGATGTAGCAGTTTGGGAGTTTGAAATCAGTCATAAATAGTTTTAGTCAATAAAAGCGTAGCCTTGACCTGTTTTGTTAACGAGGCCGTTGCCTACGTCTCCAAGTTTTTTGCGCAGACGGGAGATGTTGGTGTCTACGATACGGTCGTTTCCCCCGGTGGAAGAGTCGCGCCACACTTCGTCGAAGATGTGGGCACGGTTGTAAAACCGATTGCGGTTTTTAAGCAGTAAAACCAAGATAGCATACTCGGTTTTGGTGAGGTGCAGCAATTCGCCGTTGATGCGTGCTTGCCGAGTTAGGAGGTTAACTTCGAGGTCGCGGAACTGTAGAGTTGTTGCATGAAGAGCTCGAATGTTTTGAGGTGTGTAACGTCTCAAAACCGTGCGGATGCGTGCCACAAGTTCTCTGAGCGAGAATGGTTTGAGCACATAGTCATCTGCTCCTGCGTTGAAAGCACGCAGAATGCAGTCTTCGCTATCGTCGTGCGAAAGACATATCACCGGTATGTGCACGGTGGCAGGATTAGATTTCAGGTCGCGCAATAAATCGAAACCGGAATATTTCTGATTCATAGCATCGACAATGACAAGTTGCACTGAGTCTAAATCCATTGCAGTAACGTCAATAGCCCTTTCTATAACCGTTACACTAAATTTTTCGGCCTCAAGATTAAACTTGAGTAAGTTGGTAATATAAGTTTCGTCATCGACGAGCAAGATTATCCCGATGTTTGAGTTCACAGTCACGGAAATAAAGGATTCGTTCGATAATCGGCCGCAATATAATAAATAATTGCGAATAAAAAAATGTTGTGTTCACATTGTAAACGTATTGTAACAGTAATTTATTATATGGAGGGTGTATTTTGTTACAATTTGTCACACTGTGTCTGTTTCGCGGAGCAAAAATTCGGGTTTAATGACTTGTGGCACTGCGGGGTTGTATTGTTTGCCTAGCGAGAGGTAAAAGCCGTGACGCACAAGCTCTTGCGCCAATTGCGGTTTGCCGCGAAAGCCGTGTATTATCCAGGGCACGGTGGGGCGCAGTGTTTGCTTGATGCCGATGATTTGGGGGAATGTTGCCACGGCATGTATGATGAGAGGCTTTTGCACTTCGTCGGCAAGGCGTGCTTGCAGCTCGAAGACGGGTTGTTGCACGGTGAGTGGCTCTCCGCGGCGGGCGTCCATACCGGCTTCGCCGATGGCCACGATGCGGTTGTCGCGAGCCAGTAGCTGCAATCGCCCGACGGCGCTGTCGGTGACACGGTCAACGAGCCAGGGGTGTATGCCGATGCTGTAGTAGTCGCAGCCCGCCATGAACGGGTCGCCGTTGCCAAAGGGAGTGATGTTGACAATGGCGTTGGGTGCGGGCACATGGGTGTGCACGTCAACGTTGCGGAAGTATGCGGGGAGCTGCATCATGGCACGGGGTCGTATCCGCTGCCGCCCCAGGGATGACAGCGCGAAATGCGTTTGACGGTTAGCCACAAACCTTTTATGGGGCCATGCTTTTTTAGTGCCTCGAGCGCATATTGGCTGCATGTTGGTGTGAAGCGGCAAGTGGCGGGGGTGTAGGGCGATATGCACAGCCTGTAAAACATTATTGGCAGTGACAGCAGCCACACCGCGGCAGCGCGGAGACATTTGGCGAGATGAGAGAGGAGCGACACGGTGAGGTGTGTGTTATTGGTTTGCTATTTTTTTGAGCAGACGGTGTATTGCGCTTTCAACTTTGGCGTAAGGCTCAAGGTTTTTGGCAACGTAGATGAAAGCCACGTCAATGCGTTTGCCGTCGGCAAGGGGGTAGGCGTGACGGTTCAGACGGTATGCTTCGCGCACGCGGCGGCGCATCTGCACACGGTCAACGGCATGGCGCAGTTTCTTTTTGGGGATGGAGATTAGAAATTGCACGGGGGCGTCGCTTGAGCGGCGAGGGTTTTCGCGCCACACGGCACGCAGGGGATAAGCCAAGGCGGCATGGCAATCAGCGCCATTGCCTCCGAACAATTGTTCGATAGCAATGACGCTGCAAAGCTTTTCCTTTTTATAGAGTCTGTAACCTTGCGAAGCGGTGCCGTTGTTGGCGGCAGAGTTGTCGGCTTGGTTATTTTGCTCCATTGTTTTCTTTGAGATACAATTCGATAGCTCCGGTCATAGACGGTGCTTTGGCGTTAGGAGCGTCGATGTCAACGCGCAGACCGGCGTCGCGAGCGGCTTTGGCAGTGTTTTGGCCAAAGGTAGCGATAGCGATTTCGCCTTGGTCAAACTCCGGGAAGTTTTTGGTGAGCGACTCGATGCCTTGGGGGCTGAAGAAAGCGA
>CAZYNO010000068.1:6321-9747 GCA_964648845.1 uncultured Bacteroides sp. | reverse complement strand
ACACCTGCGGCTGTCTGTAATTAAGCCGTATCACTCCATTTTTCGGAAGAAGCAATTATTTGTTTGGAAAATCGTCAAATTCGCCAAATTATTACCTTGGAAAATGTGCAAAAACGCCGAATTATTTATTTGGAAAATATTTCAAGGCTAATACAACGAACTGATAATCTGCACATTAACAAGATAGTATGCGATGAGGAGGATTAGCCGAGGGTGAAGGGGTCGGCGGAGGCGGCGACGGGGAAGGATGTGCGGTATTTTTCGAGGTCGTTGAGCGAGAGGGTTGCTGTGACTATGCTGGTTGAGGCGTCAGCAGCACCGACTATGCGGCCGCGGTGGTCGATGATAAATGAATTGTCGTTGTAAGAGCCGAAATCGTCTTCGCCCGAGCGATTTGCGCCGACGTAGCAGGCTTGGTTTTCGATGGCGCGAGCTATGAGCAGGTGCTGCCAGTCGTAACCGCGAGCCGTTGGCCAGTTGGCGGGCACAATCATCAGGTCATAGCTATTGTTGACATTGCGAAGCCACACCGGATAGCGCATGTCGTAGCAAACAGCCATGGTGATATTCCAGCCGCGATAGCGCACGATGGGGCTGCGGTCGGTGCCGGCAGTGAGAATTTTAGGCTCTTTGCTGAGGGTAAAAAGATGATGTTTGTCGTAGAAAGCGGTCTCGCCCGAAGGCTCAACGAAGAAGCAACGATTGAAATATTTGTTGCCGTCGCGCCACAACAAGCTGCCGCAAAATGCTGTGTTTCGCTTAGCTGCCAACTCACGCACAAAATCGAGAGTGAGCTGACGGTCGGCACTGTCGGCAAGATTGCGCATAATCACCGGGTCAGAGACAAATCCGGTGTTGAATAATTCGGGCAAAACAATGACATCGACATCGCGGTCGATGTTGTTAATTTGTTGTGATAAGATGTATAGGTTTTCGTCGCGGTCGCCGGGTTTGATGTTAAGGGGAAGAATGGCGACATTTAGCAATCGTTGCATAATGTGAAGATGATTTATTCTGTAGTAAATTTTTCAGGTTTGACGCCCACGGCACCGCTCTCGCGATAGAATTTTTTTATGGCGAGCATATCGGCCTCGACGTCGTCGGTAGGAGTGAATGTAGTTTCAACTTTCATCGTTTTTGTGGCGGCGTCAAGCACACCGAGCACAATGGGTATGTTTGCTTGGCGAGCAATATGCAAAAATCCGTGGCGCCACTGCGAGGTGCGGCTACGCGTGCCTTCGGGAGTGACGGCGAGGTGCATGTGAGTGGCGGCATTAAACTTCTCGACAATCACCGGGGTGAGCGACGAGCCGCGTTTGCGCGGCACGGGTATGCCGCCGATTGATTTGAAAATCCAACCCAGGGGCGGGAAAAACCAGGTTTCCTTCATCAAGAAACCTGTTTTGCGATGCACCGAGGCGTAGGCAAGTTTGCCTAAAATGAAATCCCAGTTGCTTGTGTGAGGGGCCACACAAATGATGCATTTAGGATAGTCGGGGACAGTGATGCTCACTGTCCAACCGGCTATCTTCAATATAAGTTTAGCTAAATTCACGCTTATTTTTTGTTTGCTTCTTTAAATTCTTGGGGCATAGCCTCATTCATATCTTTAACAATTTCGTTGACCGAATTGTTGAAGTCGGCGAGCAAAGTTTTGTAAGCTTGAGAGAAGTAAGCGTTGCGAGCTTTGCGGTAGAGACCTTTGTGCTCGAACGAACGGGGCGATTTGTCGAAGTTGAAGGTGACATTTTTCACCGAGTCAACTTGCAGTGTAGCGATTTTGTTGATGATAGCAGTGACCTTGTCGTTGTCGAAGCCGTTGAAAAGGTGACGTGCGATGAGAAGTTCGGCAGCGATATCGCCGCAAACGTAACGGATGTGTTTTTTGATTTGACGTTTAGTTGCCATAATGGTAGAAGTTAAATTATGTTGATTTAAAAGTTATCTACTATTTTACTATAATACTACTTTACTATGATACTACATATATTTAAGCATAAATCGTCTGAGTGACTTATAGTTAGACGACATCTGCACGCGCTTGTCAATGCCATTTGCAAACTTGAGCATTTGCTGTGGCATGCTGATTGAGCGCCCTGTGATGGCTGTCATAGCGTCGAGCGATTTGGCGGGATGTGCCGTGGCAAGCATCAAGCCAACCTCGCCGGGTTTTAGGCTGTCTTGCAAGCCGCAATAGGCAAGTGCCGAATGAGGGTCGCAAGTGTAGTTGTGCTCTATGTAGCATGTGTTGATAGCATCAATGATTTCGGCATCGGAGTATGAGTGCGCCTCGATGTCGGAGTACATGCGCTCAAGCGAGTTGTCGTAGAGCCACTGTAAACGTTCGAAGTTTGTGGGCATGCCCTTGTCGGCAGCATAAGCCAGAGTTGGCACGGTGAGGTGCTCTGTGACTTTTGATGTGCGCATATAGTCGGTGAGGAACGAGTTTGAATTTTCACATGCCACAAATCGGTCAATGGGCAGCCCCATGCGCTTGCTTATCACGGCACCAACCAGGTTGCCGAGGTTGCCGCATGGCAACGACACAACTATGCGCTGACCGGGATGCAGCATGGGATGCAATTTTGCCAAGCCGTAGAAGTAGTAGAATGTCTGCGGCAGCAATCGTGCGATGTTGAGCGAATTGGCCGACGTGATTGTGGCTTTAAAGTTTAGCTCGGCATCTTCGTAGGCTTGGCGCACCATGTTCTGACAATCGTCGATAGAACCTTGCACCTCGATGGCGTGAATGTTGCCGCCGATGGTGGTGAACTGAGCTTCAAGAGGTCGCGACACGCGCCCGCGGGGGAAAAGCAGATACACCTCAACACCGTCAATTCCGGCAAAGCCGTTGGCAATAGCGCTGCCGGTGTTTCCGGTTGTAGCCACGAGTACATGCAACTTTTTAGCACCCTTAGGCTTTATATATTTGAGGAGTCGAGCCATGAAGCGTGCGCCGAAATCTTTGAAGGCCATTGTGGGGCCATGAAACAATTCCAGCGAATAAATATTTGGGGCGACGGGCACAATAGGCACATCGAAGTTGAACGAGTCGTCAACAATATGTTTGATATTGGCAGAGCTAATTTCCGGGCCATAAAGCAGGTTGCCAAGCACATAAGCAATCTCGGCAAACGACATCTCGGCGAAGTTTTTAAAGAAAGCTTCGGGAATAACCGGCAAATGTTGCGGCATATACAAGCCACCGTCATTAGCGCGACTATGCATCACGGCTTCGGCAAGACAGGCACGCGGCGTGGGCCGCTTCGTACTATTATACTGCATTGTATAAATCAATTCTGTTATCGGTAGCAAATATAAACAATTTTTTGCAACCGCACAAATAAATCGCCCTCAACCGCCTTGCACCGCTCACTGCAGCACATAGTCAAACACACAAAATGCACTAATTTACAACTTTTACAC
>CAZYNO010000068.1:0-6221 GCA_964648845.1 uncultured Bacteroides sp. | reverse complement strand
CTCACTGCAGCACATAGTCAAACACACAAAATGCACTAATTTACAACTTTTACACCATCCAAAATGCACTAATTTACATATTTTTGTTTATTGCTGCTGTAAGACGACAAGGCAACGCTTTTTGTAGCACATTTTTTGTGCGTACATTTTTTGTAGTTACATTTTTTGTAGTTATATTTGCGGATGAATTTAAAAGCAAATTGTATGGAGACTCCTTTTGTGTTTGGCAAGATAGCCACAGACCTCAATTTCACTGACCGAGAGCAAGAAACTGCTTGGTTGGTACAAAATTTCACGTCGCTTATTAACACTATAATCATTTCGCCACGTCGATGGGGCAAAAGCTCGTTGGTGCACAAAGCCGCAAAGGTTGCAATGAGCACCGACAAGGAAGTGCGCATTTGCGACATCGACCTGTTTAATGTGCTAAATGAGGAACACTTCTACGAACTTTTGGCAGAAAAAGTTTTGGCTGCAACATCAACAAAATGGGATGAAGCAGTTGATTTGGCAAAGCAGTTTTTCTCACGATTGGTGCCCAAAATCTCAATCGGCACTGACCCGATGAATGAGGTCACAGTCGATTTCAATTGGGATGATGTGAAACGTAATCCTGATGAGGTGCTCGATTTGGCAGAAAAGATAGCAATTGAAAAAGGAGTGAAAATTGTGATTTGCATAGATGAGTTTCAGAATATAGCAAACTTCAGCAATGCCGACTACTTTCAAAAGCGACTGAGGTCGCACTGGCAACGACATCAGCATGTGGCATATTGTCTGTTTGGCAGCAAACGACACATGATGCTCAACATATTCACAAACTCATCAATGCCGTTCTACAAATTCGGAAACATAATATTTCTAAAGAAGATAGAAACGCGCTATCTGGTAGACTTCATCAACAAACGATTTGCCGAGACAAAGAAGCAGATTGACAATGAAGCATCGCAATTGATAGTTGAACTGGCCGAAAACCATCCGTACTACACACAGCAACTCGCCCAACTGTCGTGGTTGCGCACAAACGACAAATGCACGGTTGACACTGTGCGAGCAGCACATTCAACACTAGTGGAGCAACTTAGTTTGCTATTCACAACCATCACAGAAGCACTGACAGCGCAACAAATTTATTATTTGAACGCTCTACTTGCCGGCGAAAAAGCATTGGGCACTACAGCTGTGTTGCACAAATATCACTTGACTTCAACAACATCAGTGTCAAGGGCAAAAGAAGCATTGATAAAAAATGATGTGCTCGACAAGGAAGAAAAAGAAATATCGTTTCAAGATCCGATATATAAGTATTGGTTGAAGCGGGTGTTTTTCAATTTATAGGGTGCGGATCGTGGCGTAGGCGGGGATGGTGCGCATGAAGGTGACGCGGCCGTCGTCGATGCGGCAGCAGTAGTGGCTGAGACCGTTCGACACGATGAGGAAACGGGCGCCGAGCACCATGTTGTAGCGCGCTATCTGGTCGAACACTCGCTGGGTGATTTGTATGTGCGAGGCTTTATATTCTACTATCATCAGTGGCTGCATAAAGTCGTTGTAGACCACTGTGTCGCAGCGGCGCAGTGTGTTGTTGAGGCGCAGCGATATTTCGTTTGCCATGCGATGCGGCGAATATCCAAACTCGCTAACGAGGTAGTGCACAAAGTGTTGGCGCACCCACTCCTCGGGGGTGAGCACAATCCATTTGTTGCGAAGAGGGTCGAAAATTTCTAGGTCGTTGCCGGCGGCATCGGTGCGAAGCTTCACATCAAATTGTGGCAGGTTGAGAGTTGGCAAGTCGGCGATAGTCATGTTTACACTGTGCTGAGAAATATGGTGCAAAAATACAAAATTCTTATCAAACTACACACTCCTTGCAATGTTTGGCAGCAGTTTTGATGCGAGAATAAAAATTAATGCGTAAATTTACATCATAATTCAAAACCGATACATCCTATGGCTGCACAAGCTGTCACATACGAAAATCTGCGCACGTCGTTGCGTGCCAAAAACATTGCGCCGCTCTATTTGCTGCACGGCGAGGAGGGCTATTTCATCGACCAACTGATGAAAGAGTTTGAAAATATACTCAGCGAAGACGAAAAGCCTTTCAATCAATACATTCTTTATGCACCACAAGTTGAGCCGGCAGCAGTGATTGACATCTGCCGCCGCTATCCGATGATGGCCGACCGCCAGGTGGTGATACTCAAAGAGTGCCAAAGTGTGCGTGCCGACTTGCTCGATAAGCTTGCGCGCTACGTGCTTGAGCCGTCGCCCACCACAACGTTGGTGTTGTGCTCGCGCGGTGCGGCAGCCAAGGGCAAAGAGTTGATGAGCGCTCTGCGCAAGAGCAATGCCGTGATCTTTGAGTCGAAAAAGATACCCGAATATCAGCTTGGCGGACACATATCAAACTATATCAACGCCCGCGGACTGAATGTGCAGCCCAAGGCGCTTGAGATGCTCAAAGAATATATCGGCGCCAACCTCGACCGCATGTACAACGAGCTCGACAAGCTTATCGGCATACTTGGCAGCGGCGCCACGGTCACACCCGAGTCGATAGAGCAGCACATAGGCATGAGCAAAGAGTATAACATGTTTGAGCTTGTTGACGCGCTTGCCGTGAAAGACAGCGCCAAATCAATGCGCATTGCCAACTACTTCCGTTCAAACCCCAAGGCCGTGCCCACGGTGCTGATAACGTCGTCGCTGTTCGGATTTTTCAGCGACCTACTGATAACTTATTTCGAAAAAGACAAAAGCGAGCACGGCTTGATGCAAGCGTTGAAGCTGAAGAGTTCATTCCAACTGAAGCGCTACAATGCGGCACGTCAGCGCTACAATGCCTTTCAGGTTATTGAGATAATACGCGCCATACGCCGATTTGACGTGCAATCGAAAGGCGTGGGCTCGCGTCGCAACGAGTTCGACTTATTGCAAGAATTGATTTTCCGCATACTCACAGCCCCGGGCACACTTTTTCCCAAGGCATAAACCACGATATAAAACACTGATACAATGATTATAGCATCACAAAAACGCAAAGAAAATATTGCCGAATATCTATTGTATATGTGGCAAATTGAAGACATAATTCGTGCCAACGGCCTCGATATAGACCGCATAGAGCAAAATGTGGTGAGCCGCTATCAGCTAAGCGACGAGCAGCACAAGCAGATGGTTGATTGGTACGAGTCGCTCATCGACATGATGCGTTGCGAGGAAGTGACCGAGCATGGCCACCTGCAGATGAACAAGAATGTGCTAAACCAGCTTGTTGCGCTGCATCAAACGCTGCTCAAAGACCCGCGCTTCAGCGACTACAGCGCCGAGTTCTACCGCACCCTACCCTTCATTGTTGAGCTGCGAGCCAAGGCCGGCGAAAATCGTGCGGGCGAGATTGAGACATGCTTCAATGCGCTCTATGCCATGCTGATGTTGCGTCTGCAGCACAAGGAGATATCGAAAGAAACGTTGACAGCCATGCAGCAAATCAGCAAATTTGTGTCGCTGTTAGCCACCGACTTTCACCTTGACGAAGCCGACAAACTTTTCAAGCACGACGACGAATAAGCCGCCAAATACTCCACCACACATAAAAAGCTCGAAGCCGCACGGCCTCGAGCTTTCTATCTTTTATTATTTAGTTTAAGGATGAAAAGTGTCAGCGGATGATAACTTTGGTTGCGGTCTTGCCTTGACGGCGGATGTAGAGACCGTTTTCGGGATTAGCAACGCGAACGCCTTGCAGGTTGAAGTATTCAACGGGAGCATCAGAGTCGCTGTCAACAACTACATTTTTCACGCCGGCAGCATCAGTAATCGGGAAGTGAAGTTTGTAGTCGCTTGTTTTGCCTGATTCAACGCGAGTAGATGAATTTACGTATGAGAAACCGATGGTCCAAATAAACTCATTCTTTTCGGGGTCGAACTCACGAGTTGTGTCGTAGAAACGTTGGTAAGTTGTGCCTTGGAATGACCATTGTGTAGTGTCAAATTTAGTGTAGTAGCCTGCGTTCATTGCGCCTGTAACACTGTTGTCAGTACTATTGATAGTGAACTTGAGATATGTAGACATGTCGGTGCGGCCGAAGAGGCTTGTGAAGGCAATAACCTCAGTGCCTGTCATTTGGTAACCGATTTCTTCAACGATGGGAGTTGCTGATTCATTGCCGTCAGCATCAAGCTCGTAGATATTAACGTTGAGAGTGCCGTAGTAAACGTTGGGCATAGGTTTGAGTGTGAAGCTATCGGGAAGATAGATGTAAACGTAATACCAGTCATAAACCGAACCGGCATAAACGCCGAAAGAGATGTACTTGTAGCCATCGCTTTCGTCATAATCCAACTCGGTATAACCGTTGGCAACATCCATATAAAGTGATGTGTATGTGCCAAGGTCGCTGAAAGTAAACGAGCCGGTAGTGTTGGTGTTGTCGGGCCAGTCAATGACAACAGACTTGTCCTCATAGACTGTGAAGGTGATAGACTTACCACTGCTAAGGAAGTCGGGGATTGTTACAGTACCTTCGCCAATTGTGGCGTCAACGGTAACATCAGTACCTTGAACATACGTTGTGTCTTGCTCAAGGTAATACTCCAATGTGATTTCTTCGGCTTTAGCTGCGAAAGAGAAGAGCATAGCTGCAAGGAGGAAGTAGAGTTTTTTCATTTGCATTTTGAGATTTAGTTAGTAAAAAGATTGATTTATGATATAATCATTAAAAATTGGGCGCAATTTAGTAAGAAAACATAAGTAAAGCAAGCATATTAACTAGATTTAACACAGATTATTTTAAGCGACACAACATCAGCAAAATTGCATGGCAAAAGACACTAAAAATGTAACAATATTAGGTGATATTTTTGTGCGCGTATAAAAAATTTTATACCTTTGTCGTAGTTATGATTGATGACAAAAACAGACTGTCGGCTCGCGAACGCTTCAGCGTGTTCTTGCAAGCGCGCAACAAGCGTCAAACCTCCGAAAGATTTGAGATACTTGAGCGCGTGATGTCGCTCAACGAGCATTTCTCAATCGAGAGCTTCTACGAGCGATTGGAGAAAGACGGCTACCATGTGTCGATGGCTACGGTCTACAACACATTTCAGTTGCTGTGCGAAGCCGGGCTGTTGCGACGTCATCAGTTTGACCACAAACAAGGCGAATATGAGCGCGTGAGCATAGGTGGCAACCACACACACCTTATATGCACCCATTGCGGGGCAGTGCGCGAGGTGAAAGATGCCGAGCTGGCCGAAGCCGTAGAGCGACGCCGCTATCCCAACTTTCAGCCGTCTTATTCAACGCTCTACGTCTACGGCACATGCATGCGCTGCCGACGCAAAAAAAACGCCAAAGCCAAGACAACGAAACAAGTATAACAAACCATATTACTACATACTAAATAAACTATCTACAATGAAAGTTGATGTACTGTTAGGCCTCCAATGGGGCGACGAAGGCAAAGGAAAAGTTGTTGACGTGCTCACCCCGCGTTACGACGTTGTAGCGCGTTTCCAAGGCGGCCCGAACGCCGGACACACTCTCGAGTTTGAGGGCAAGAAATATGTGCTTCGTTCAATACCTTCAGGCATATTTCAACACGGTCAAATAAATATCATCGGCAACGGCGTGGTGCTCGACCCCGTGCTGTTCCGCGAAGAAGCCGAAGCGCTCGAAGCTTCAGGTGTTGACCTCAAAAAAGTGCTCAAACTCTCAAAGAAAGCACATCTTATTTTGCCTACACACCGTCTGCTCGACGCTGCCAACGAAAATGCCAAAGGCGCTTCAAAAATCGGCACCACCGGCAAAGGCATAGGCCCCACATACACCGACAAAGTCAGCCGCAACGGTCTGCGTCTCGGCGACACTTTGCACCACTTCGAAGCCAAATATGCCGCACACCGCGACGCTCACCTTCGTCTGTTGGCATCGCTCAACGCCACTCCCGACGCTGACCTGCTCAAAGACCTCGAAGGCAAATGGCTCGACGCTATCGAATATATCAAGCAATACGAAATCATCGACAGCGAGCACGTGATCAACCACATGCTCAACGACGGCAAGAGCGTGCTCTGCGAAGGCGCTCAAGGCACTATGCTCGACGTTGACTTCGGCTCATATCCCTTTGTAACATCAAGCAACACCGTGTGCGCCGGCGCATGCACAGGCTTGGGCATCGCTCCCAACCGCATCGGCGAAGTGTATGGCATCTTCA
>CAZYNO010000067.1:0-9848 GCA_964648845.1 uncultured Bacteroides sp. | reverse complement strand
GGCAACGTGTCGTTTGTTGAGACTCCCAAGGTTGATGTTGCCGACACCGTTGGCGCCGGCGACTCATTCACAGCAGCATTCATAGCCTCAATACTCAAAGGCAAGAGCATCTCGGAGGCACATCGCACAGCTGTTGACGTGTCGGCATTTGTGTGCACACAAAACGGTGCTATGCCCGCACTGCCCACCGAATATACTTCGCGCTAAGATAAGGCTTCTATATAGACAGCGCACGGCAAAAAGGAGAAATCTTTGCCGTGCGCTCACTTTTTTATGTCATTTGCATAATATTTAGTTAATATTTATTAAATCTATTTGCAATTCGGTTACAAATGTTATATATTTGCGCAGTGAAAGAAACTAAATACCTTTAGATATGAAATACATAAAGAAATTTTTAGCCGTAGCACTGGCATTAGTAATGTTTGCGCCGGCATTCAGCCAAGAAACAAAAGACGTGAAGTATGAATACAACCCCCACTTCTTCTTACAACTGCAAGGTGGTGGTGCATACACCGTGGGCGAAGCCTCGTTTGGCGACCTCATCTCTCCGGCAGCAGCTCTCAACCTGGGCTATTCGTTCAATCCCTACTTTGCATTGCGCATCGGAGCATCGGGATGGCAAGCTCGCGGCAGCTGGACTGTACCCCCGAAAGCTAACTACAAGTACAAATATGTGCAAGGCAATCTCGACGCCATGCTCAACCTCACCAACACATTTTGCGGTTTCAACCCCAAACGTTTGTTCACCAGCTATTTGTTTATCGGTGCAGGTTTCAACCACGCCTTCGACAATGACGAAGCTATTGCAATCAGCGGCAACACCGGTAAATTGCAATATCTTTGGGACCCCAACAAAAACTTTGTTGTAGGTCGTGCAGGTCTCGGCATCGGTTTGCGTCTTTGCGACTATGTTGACGTAAACCTCGAAGTCAACGCCAACATGCTCTCTGATAAATTCAACTCAAAATACGGCGACAACCCCGACTGGCAAATCAACGCATTGCTGGGCTTCACATTCCGCTTCGGCAAATCGTACAAAGAGATTGCAGCAGCTCCCGTATATGTTGAGCCTACTCCCGAGCCCGAGCCCGTTGTAGAACCTGAACCCGCTCCCGCACCCGAGCCTAAAGCCGAACCCGTAGAGCAACCCAAAGTTGCACCGTTCAGCTGCAACGTATTCTTCACCATCAACTCATCTAAGATTTCTAAGACCGAGATGGAGAAAGTTGACAAACTCGTTGAATATCTGCAAGCACACCCCAATGCAGAAGTTGAAGTGACCGGTTATGCCGATAAAGGCACAGGCACAGCACAAGTGAACCAGCGCATCTCGGAGCGCCGCGCTGCAATCGTTGCCAACGAGCTTATCAGCCGTGGCATCAGCGCCGATCGCATCAAACAAAGCGCTAAAGGCGACACCGTTCAACCGTTTGCCGTCAACAACGACAACCGTGTGACCATCTGCGTTGCCGAACCTAAATAAAATTTGATTCTCTGGAAGGATTTTTTTCTGATATTTGTTAAGGAGGTCGCCTGAAAATGGCGGCCTTTTTCTTTTGGCACAGTCTGTTAAATATGGCTAAAATTAAAAAAAACCGCAATTTGTTATCCTAAAATGTTACATTTTAGTTATCTTTGTGGAGAATAAGCAATTTAATTTACAATCTACCACTATGCTGCTTTCAATGACAGGTTTCGGCTCTGCAACAGCCGAGCTACCCAATAAAAAAATTACTATCGAAGTTAAGTCGCTAAACTCAAAGCAATTTGACCTTAGCGCACGCGTGCCCTCAATTTATCGCATTCACGAACTTGAATGGCGCAACATCGCCGCCTCAAAGCTCGAACGCGGCAAAGTGGACCTTACAGTCAGTGTAGAAAACCGTGGCGACGCAGCAAGCGCGCACCTCAATGCCGAGGCAATGCAGGCCTACAAAAATCAGATATGCGAAGTGTCGAAAGCTCTGAATATCGGCGAGCCAGCCGACTGGTATAGCGTATTGTTGCGCTTCCCCGACGTGATGAGCAGCGACACCGACACCGAGATTTCAGAGGCCGAGGCTGCAGCACTCACCAACACGCTCAACACCGCCCTCGACAACCTCATGGCATATCGCCGCGTTGAAGGCGTGAAGCTCGAAGCATTCTTTGCCGAGCGCATCAAAGCTATCGGCGAATTGCTCAACGAAGTGTCGCAATACGAAAACGAGCGCATAGAGCACATCAAGAGCCGCCTCGCCGACGGTTTGTCGAAAATCTCGGTGCTCGACTACGACAAAGGTCGCCTTGAGCAAGAAATGATTTTCTACATCGAGAAACTTGACGTAAAAGAAGAGAAACAACGCCTCGCCCAACACCTCGAATACTTCACCGAGACAATGAACCTTCCCAAACCCGGACAAGGCAAAAAGCTCGGCTTCATAGCACAGGAAATGGGCCGCGAAATTAATACTTTAGGCTCGAAAAGCAATCATGCCGAGATGCAAAAAATAGTGGTGCGCATGAAAGACAAACTCGAGCAAATCAAAGAGCAAGTGCTCAATGTGATGTAAAAAAGCAATATTAACACCAAATTTCATCTCCCCATGAAACAAGGCAAAATCATAGTAGTAAGCGCCCCCTCGGGATGCGGCAAATCAACAATAATCAATGCACTCTTGGGCAGTGGCGACTTCAACATGCGCTTTTCTGTTTCAGCCACCAACCGCGCACCGCGCGAAGGTGAGCAAAACGGCGTGCACTATCATTTCTTGACAACTGCACAATTTCGCGACGCCATAGCTGCCGATGAATTTGTTGAATGGGAAGAAGTTTATCCCGGTCGCTACTACGGCACACTCAAAAGCGAGTTGCAATCGGCAATTGAGCGCGGCGAGAACATCATTCTCGACATCGACGTCAAAGGTGCGCTCAACGTCAAAAAGTTGTTCCGCGACCAAGCACGCACAATCTTCATCATGCCTCCCAGCGTTGAAGAGTTGCGCAACCGCCTTGTGAAACGCGCCACCGACCCCGCAGAGGTCATAGAGCAGCGCGTGAGCAAAGCCGAATACGAAATATCATTCGCTCCGCAATTCGACGTGCAAATCACCAACGATGAGCTGCCCATCGCTATTGCCGACACCGAATCAGCAATAACTTCTTTCTTGAACAACTAACCACATTATGCTCCAAGAGACTATCGGAATATTGGGTGGCTCGTACAATCCCGTGCACATGGGACATCTTATGCTCGCAAGCTACCTCAGTCAGTGGGGATACGTCGACAAAGTGTGGCTCGCCCTCACTCCTCGCAACCCGCTCAAAGACCCGCACAACCTTATCCCCGACATGAAACGACTTGCAATGCTCAACATTGCAACCAAAGGCCTGCCCGGCATAGAAACCTGCGACATTGAGCTGTCAATGCCACGGCCCAACTACACCATCAATACTCTCGATACCTTGGCAAAAAGATATCCGCTGAAGCACTTCAAACTGATTATCGGCAGCGACAACTGGCTGATATTTGAAAAGTGGCGCGAGTGGCAACGCATACTCGACGACTATGGCGTGATTGTGTATCCGCGCCCGGGCTACGAAGTGCAAAACCGCAACGTTGACGGCATGGAATATATCGACGCACCCACGGCCAACATATCAAGCACATTCATCCGCGCGGCAATAGCCGCCGGACGCGATATGACTTGCTTTGTGCCCAACGGCGTGCAAAAATATATCACCGACAACAAACTATATCAAGCAAAACCTACAAACGAATAAAGCATCTATGGACCAAGAAGCTAATCAACTATCGCCCAACACACTCGCATTCATAGCTCTTTGCAACGAATACTGCAATGCCGTGGAGATGGCCCGCGAAAGCGAACGCCAAGAATTTATCGACGCAATGCTGCGACTGTTGCCTCGCATATACATCTCGGCAGCCGACTTAAAGTCAGACTTGCTCGGTGAAAACGACACCTACATTGACAGCGCACTCGAAGAAGACTATTACGACTCTATGCGCCGCAATGTTGCACTGTTGCTCGGCGAAGACGATGCTTATCTTGATGTGTTTGAAGACGATATGAAATATTCAGACACGCCGATAGCTGCCAGCATATCTGAGGGAGTTGCCGACCTATTCCATGTGATGTTCAACTTTCTCGAGACCGTGCGCAATGCACCTTTCGACCTCATCAACGAAGCCGTAGAAACTATGCACGAAGACTTTGAGCACTATTGGAGCTTGAAACTTTGCGATGTATTACGCGCCATAAACGCACTTAAATACAGATAATCATGATTGAAAAGCTTAAATCATTTTTAGACTCATCGCCGGTAAACTTTTTTGCTGTGGCAACATTGCGCAAACAGCTTGAAGATGCCGGATTTAAATATCTTGATGCACGCCAAAAATGGCAAATCGAGCGTGGTGGCAAATACTTCACCACACAAAACGACAGCGCAATTTTTGCGTTTATCGTTGGCTCGGCTGATGTGCCCAAGGCTTATCGCATCATCTCGGCACACAGCGACTCGCCATGTTTCAGAGTGAAGCCCAACTGCGAGATGCTCAGCGACGGCCGCATGCTCAAACTCAACACCGAAGTGTATGGCGGACCTATACTCTACACTTGGTTTGACCGCCCGCTGTCGCTTGCCGGACGTGTGATTTTGCGCAGCGATGACCCGATGCGTCCCAAGTCGCAACTATTGCGTTTTGACGAGCCGATGCTCACCATACCCCACCTTGCAATACACTTCAACCGCGCCGTAAACGACGGCAATCCGCTGTCGCGCCAAAAAGATATGCTGCCTATCGTGGGACGTCTGCCAGAAGGCGTTGAGCCTAAAGGTTGGCTGAAGCGTCTTGTTGCCGACAAACTCGGAGTAGACGAAAAAGAGATACTCGACTTTGACCTGTCAATCTACGACACCACCAAAGCTTGCACCGTGGGAGCCTTCGGCGACTTTATCACCTCGGGCCGCATTGACGACCTGAGCATGGCTCATGCCGCACTCGAAGCTATCTTGGCTGCTCCCGCCGACTGTGCCGACACACGCATTATGGCAATCTTCGACAACGAAGAGACAGGTTCGGGCACAAAGCAAGGCGCAGGCTCACCGATACTCGACTATATGCTTCGCCGCATAAATCTTGCACTCGGCGGCAACGACGAAGACTATATGCAAGCCGTAGCAGCCTCGTTTATGGTCAGCGCCGACAACGCTCACGGCGTGCATCCCAATTATGTTGACAAGCAAGACCCAACCAACCATCCGGTGCTCGGAGACGGCCCGGTGATAAAGATAAATGCCAACTGCAAATATATGACCGATGCCGACTCGGCTGCCGTATTCGCTTCAATCTGCGAGAAAGCCGGAGTGCCGGTGCAATATTTTGTGAACCACAGCGACGTTGCCGGCGGCTCAACCTTGGGCAACATACTGACTTCGCAAATACCATTGCGCGGCGTAGACATGGGCGCTGCAGTGTGGGCCATGCACTCGGCACGCGAAACCGCCTCGGTGCGCGATCACGAGTACACCATCAAAGCATTCACACAGTTTTTTAGCTGCTAACCGATTATGGCAAAGCTCACCACAGAAGCATTTCGCGGCACGCCTACCGGATACGTCAGGCGCGTTGCCGTCATGCTGCTCGCTCGATGGTGGTGGGCAGTGGCCATACCAGTGGCGGCATGCCTGATACTGTCGATGCACGAAGCCGTGTGGCTATTTGTGGCAATGATGCTGATATTTTTGCTCTATCCCGGGCTGACAATGATGATATATTTCAACTACGCATTTTCGCCCGAAGCTCAGCGCACACTCTATGAGCAGACAGTGAGCGTAGACAACAAAAGCATAGACATAAACTATATCGAGAAAAACATCTCATTGTCGGTGAATGCCGACGACATT
Source organism: uncultured Bacteroides sp. (assembly GCA_964648845.1). GTDB lineage: Bacteria > Bacteroidota > Bacteroidia > Bacteroidales > Muribaculaceae > CAG-873. Next base: position 3,935 of record CAZYNO010000067.1, on the reverse strand, counting down.
TCAGGCATAGAATTTAATGCAAAAGATATATTAGTGAAGCTGAAAAAGCCTCGCTACAACCACATTTCGATACCGCTATCGGCAATCGGCGCCGACGTGCAGCAAGAATTTATCGACGCGATATCGAAGTTTTCGCCAACTGTGGCATAAAATTTGCTCTCTGTTGTTATATCAATTGATAACCTGCTTATAAAAATGACACAACAGGAAATTAACAATATAAAAGACAAAGTGACCGGATATCTCCGTGCCGGACGTCTGCGCGACGCATTCAAACTCATACGCAACACCACCGAAGGTGCTATGCTGTGGGAGATAGGCGACAGTGTGGGCCGCATTGAGCAAAACTATGCCTACATGCTACGCTATCTCACCGACGGAGCTGCCGACCCTGAGCGCGACAAAATGTATGCCGATATAGTGAACGAGACTTACCGCTGGCTCGACGTGCTCACCCGCCGTCTGCGCCAACCGGAGCAACCCACGCTATATTTCAACACTTTGCGCGTGATATCTATGCGCAATCAGCCGCTTGAGCAACGCATATTGCAATTCAAGCAACTACTCGATACAAACGGCGACAAGCGCACAATCGAAAGCCTTGAGCACGACATCTTCAACTATATATGGGTGACATTTCCCTTTGCCGCAGCCGACAGCGATGCAATTTTCACCGCCATAAACGATGAAACGTTGCCGCTGCATCTTAAATATAACATGTCGGCAGCATTGATGCTGGGATTGATGGAATATTTCGACCCTCGCCGTTTGGAGATGCTCATGCAAATCTACGACAACGACGACAACGACCAATCACTGCGTTCAGTGGCGCTGGTGGCTCTATTGCTGGGCTTGTTCAAATACAGCGACCGCGAGCTCCCGGCATCGACAGCCAACCAACTCGCTGCGATGAAAGACCGACCGGATTGGAAGTCAGACCTCAAAATAACATTCCTGGAGTTGATACGCACTCGCGAGACAGAGCGCATAAAACGCACTATGGAAGAAGACATAATTCCGGGCATGATAAAACTGCGTCCCGGCATTATTGATAAACTTCGCGACAAAGATGTAGACCCCGAAAGCATCGAAGCCAACCCCGAGTGGGCTGATATGCTTGAGGAGAGCGGCATAGCACCGCGTCTGCGCGAGCTCAGCGAACTGCAGATGGAAGGTGCCGACGTGTTTATGTCGACATTTGCCAAGCTCAAATCATTCGGGTTCTTCAACGAAATATCGCACTGGTTTCTCCCCTACTCTGCCGAGCGCACCGAGGTTGAGAGCACCGGCGCACCCGCCAATTTTGCACAAATAGTTGAGAAGTTGCCGTTCCTCTGCGACAGCGACAAATATTCGGTAATACTCTCAATGTCGAGCATTCCCGAAGCTCAACGACAAATGATATTCTCACAATTTGAGGCACAGACCGAAGCGCAGATTGAAAGCATGTTGTCGGCAGAGCAATCATTGCCGCAAAATGTGCGCCGCGCAACGGTAAACATGTTCTTGCAAAACACATATCGTTTCTATAATTTGTTCCGTCGCAAGGGCGAGTTTTTCAATCCGTTTGAAAAAGGCGTGAACTTGCTCAAAGTTGAAGCGCTTGCCAACGACTTTGACGACCCGGAGATTTTGCGTGTAGTGGCAGAGTTTTTCTTCAAGCTCGGCTTTTACGACGATGCCCTCGACGCATTCATCCGTCTCGACAAAATTTCGGAGCCCGAAGCCGTGATATTCCAAAAAATCGGATACTGCTACCACAAATTAGGCAACCTCGACAAAGCTATAGAATATTATCACCAGGCAGAGCTGTTCCAACCCGACAGCGCATGGCTGATAGGCCGCATTGCGGCAGCTTATCGCGCGAAAGAAGACTTCAGCGAGGCAGCGAACTACTATCGCAAGCTTGCCGAGATAGAGCCGTCGGACATTGACACAGCTCTTTTGTTGGGATATGTGTTAACACAAAATCGTAAATATGCCGAGGCCGTGCAACAATTCTACAAGGTGGAATTTCTTGACGAGAAAGGCACTCGCGCACTGCGTCCGCTGGCGTGGACACTTTTTGTGAACGGCGACTACGAGGCCTCGCAACGCTACTATGCCAAAGTGATGCAACAAGAGCCAACAGCAGGCGATTTGCTCAATATGGGGCATGTGGCGCTTGCTCAGTCGAAATATAACGAGGCTATAAGCTTCTATCGCCAATCGCTTGAGAAGAATGGCCGCGACACAGAAACATTCTTCAAGCTGATGCGCGAAGATGCACAAACGCTGCACGATGCCGGAGTTGACGACCGCACAATATCGCTTGTCACCGATGCCGTGCTCTACGCACTATAAAGTAATAATCAATATAAAAAACTTAGATATGCAAATACAACGCTGGCAAAGCCTATTCCTTTTTATTGCAGCCGCTCTTATGGGCGCACTCAACTTTATGCCGTTGGCACACGACGCACAAGGCGTGGCAGTGACTGCCACACAATGGCCCGTGCTGCTCATCGTAAATGTATTGACAGCCGTGCTGCTGTTTATCTGCATCTTTTTGTATAAAAATCTGCGCAAACAAATGCTTGTTGCAAACGTGTCGATAGTGCTGATATTGCTCACAGCTGCACTCGCCGGCAAATTTATCGTTGACAGCACTTTGCAACCTGCATGGTGCACCGTGGCAGCAACCACAGTAGTCTCACTTGTGCTTGCAATATGCGCACGCCGACTGATGAGCCGCGACTTCAACCTTCTGCGCTCAGCCGATCGTCTGCGCTAAATTATAGCGAAAGTTTTGAACGGAGGAAGCGCCCGGTGTAGCTTTCTTCGCATTGAGCAACTTGCTCGGGGGTGCCGGTGGCGACAACATAGCCACCGGCATCTCCGCCTTCAGGGCCTATGTCTATCACATGATCAGCACACTTAATCACATCCATGTTATGCTCAATCACAATAATTGTGTGGCCGTTTGAAAGCAGACGGTCAAACGAGTGCATAAGCGTATTGATGTCGTGGAAATGCAGACCGGTTGTGGGTTCGTCGAAAATAAACATTGTGGGCTGCGGCTTTTCCATCGACAAGAAGTAGGCGAGCTTAACACGCTGATTTTCGCCGCCCGACAATGTTGACGACGACTGACCGAGTTTTATGTAGCCGAGGCCCACATCGGCCAACGGTTGCAAGCGTTGCACAATCTTTCGGGCTGTAGAGTCGGTGTCTTCGCTGAAAAACTCAATAGCCTCATTCACAGTCATATTGAGCACATAGTTGATATTACGATTGCGATAGTTCACTTCAAGAATTTCTTGTTTGAAGCGCTGTCCGTGACACGACTCACACTCGATGGTGATGTCACTCATAAATTGCATTTCTATGGTGATTGTGCCTTCGCCCTTACACTCCTCGCAGCGACCGCCATCGGTATTAAACGAGAAGTAAGCGGGAGTGAAGCCCATTTGTTTTGACATTTGTTGGTCGGCAAACAGACGGCGTATCTCGTCGTAAGCTTTGAGATAAGTTGCGGGATTTGAGCGCGAAGATTTGCCTATGGGATTTTGGTCGACAAACTCTATAGCCTGAATGCGACGCACATCGCCGCCAAGCTCGTTGAAGCATCCGGGAGCATCGCCTGCCTCGCCAAGATGTCGCACCATGGCACGCCACAGTATATCGCGCACGAGTGTAGACTTGCCCGAGCCGCTCACACCGGTGACTACGGTCATCACGCCAAGCGGGAACTTCACATCAATATTTTTGAGATTGTGCTCGCGAGCGCCGTTGACAGAAATATACGAATTCCACTTGCGGCGCATCTTTGGCACGGGGATAGTCATGCTACCGTTGAGATATTTGGCTGTGTAGCTGCGCTCGGCAGTGCCCAGATTTTCTATCGGGCCTTGATAAACAATTTCGCCGCCGAGACGTCCGGCATCGGGGCCCAC
>CAZYNO010000066.1:0-9897 GCA_964648845.1 uncultured Bacteroides sp. | reverse complement strand
ACGGCTTCCACGGCACCAGCCACCGCTATGTTAGCCAACGCGTGTGCGAAATGCTTGGCGTAGACATCAAGGATCAGAAAATCATCACTTGCCACGTGGGCAACGGCGGCTCTATCACCGCTATCGACGGCGGCAAGAGTGTAGACACTTCAATGGGTCTCACCCCCACCGAAGGCTTGATGATGGGCACTCGCTGCGGCGATGTTGACCCGGGAGCTCTCACCTACCTCATGCTCAAACACAACCTCACCGCCGACGATGTGCAACGCATCATCAACAAAGAGAGCGGCATGGCAGGCCTCAGCGGCATCTCAAGCGATATGCGCGAGATTGAAAATGCCGTGAACGAAGGCAACGAGCATGCAACACTCTGCTTGCAAGTGTATGTGCAACGCATCACCAAATATATCGGTGCTTATGCTGCCGAAATGGGTGGCGTTGACATCATCGTGTTCACCGGCGGTGTTGGCGAAAACCAAACCGGCCTTCGCGCTGACGTTTGCGAGCCGTTGAAATTTATGGGCATCGAAATCAACAAAGAGCTCAACGCCAAAACTCGCGGCACAGAGACAGTGATTTCAACCCCCGAGTCGAAAGTGAAAGTTGTGGTTGTGCCCACCGACGAAGAGTTGGTGATTGCACGCGACACCAACGCCATTGTTTCGGCACTGAAATAATAGCGACAACGCAACAACAATATCAAGCGCTCCGTGCAACCGTGCATGGAGCGCTTTTTTATACCTATATGGAAAAATTGACCAACAGTTTTGACAAATAAGAAAGAGTTATTGGAAGATATTTTATACTTTTGCACATTCTTACAATTGAAAGTAAAACAATTATACATACCTAACCAAGACTCATGAATTTAAGACTAACTTTAGTATCTACTACGATACTAATGCTTGCATGTTGCAGCTGCAGCAAGCAAGAGCAGAGCAGCGACGACACCGTGCACAGCGTGCTTGTTGTGAAGCCGTCGTTGGCAGGCACCACCACAACCAAAAACTACAGCGGCGTGGTGAGTGAAAGCAAATCGGTGAGCGCCGGATTTAAGACCGCCGGACAGATTGCGCGCACACTTGTGAAAGAAGGCGACTATGTGCACCAAGGCCAGGTGCTTGCCGTGCTCGACGACGTTGACTATCAACTCGCAGCCAAAGAAGCTCGCATACAATACGACCAGATGGCAGGCGAGATGAAACGTTTGGAGTATATGTTTCAAACAAACAACCTATCGCAAAACGACTACGAAAAAAGTTGCGCCGGATTTGAACGTCTGCAGGTGAATTTGCAAAACGCCCAAAATCGTCTGAGCTATTGCAAACTGCACGCCCCCACTTCGGGCTATGTTGTAAAGCTCAACTTTGAGAAGGGCGAAATGGTGAATGCCGGAAGCCCCGTGGTTGAATTGATGGACAATTCGTCGCTCGAAATAAACGTAGACCTCCCCGCCGAGGCCTATCTGCAACGCGACAAGTTTTTAAGCTATGAGGCTACAGCCAACGGCGCAACATACGCCGTGAAGCTGCTGAGCATAACCCCCAAAGCCGACAATAATCAGCTATACAGCATGCGCCTGTCGGTGCCCGCCGAAGCACAAAAGCATCTCACAGCCGGCATGAACGTTGATATCACTATCAACCGCAGCGACAACGAGGTGACCGACAACACCTCGGCAACCTACGTATTGCCCCTGCGCAGCGTGTTCTACGACAAAGACAACAAACCGTGCGTGTGGGCCCTCGGCGCAGACAGCACAGTCGTTGCCACACCCGTAGCCATAGGCAACACCGTGGGCAAAGGCAATGTTGAAATCAAATCGGGTCTCAAAGGCACCGAGACTATTGTGCGTGCAGGCGTCAACTCGCTGCGCGCAGGCGAAAAAGTGAAAGTTATTGACGAACCTAAAAATACCAACGTAGGACGATTGTTATGACTCGCGTAGCACAATTTTTCATGCGCCGACCAACATTGTTTTGGTCGCTCATGGCGGGCATAATAATCTTGGGCATACTGTCGTTCACACGTATGCCAAAGCTCGAAGACCCGGCAGTTGACGTGAAGCAGGCAACTGTTGTGGTGCCATATCCCGGTGCCAATGCCTATCAAGTGGAGCTTGATGTGGCTCAGGTGATGGAGGACGAGCTGCGCACACTGCCCGATGTGCGCAAAATCAAAACCGAATGTAAAGACGGCATGGCAATGTTCACTGTCGAATTTCAGATGACAGTATTGCTTGAAGACCTTGAGCAACATTTCGACTTATTGCGCCGCAAGACCAACGACGTGGCATCAAAACTGCCGCAAGGTTGCTACTCGCCGATTGTTATCGACGACATGATGGACGTGTATGGCGTGTTTTTCGGCCTCACCGCCGACGGATACGACTATCCCGAGATGTATAAGTATGCCAAATACATACGCCGCGAGCTGCTGAGCGTGAAAGGCGTGAAGCGCATAAACCTTGTGGGCAACCGCGATGAGGTGATAAACATTGTGCTATCGAAAGAGCAGATAGCTCGCAACGGCATCATCCCCACCGAAATTATGGCTACGCTGCAAGGCGACAACAAAGCCGTGTCGGCAGGCAAACTGCAGACCGGCGAAGACCGTCTGACAATAGAGATTGACTCAAGCATCAAAGACGAAAACGACATTGCCAATATGCTGATAAAGTCGGCAAACGGCAAGCGTGTGCGTCTTGGCGACATAGCCACTATTGAGCGCACATACAAAGAGCCGCAAACCAACGGATTTTTCGTGAACGGCAAGCCGGCTATTGCCATCTGCATAGCCATGGAGAAGAGCGCCGTGGTGCCCGATGTGGGCAAAGCCATCGACGAAAAGCTCGCCGCAACGATGAAAAACGTGCCTGTGGGCTTCAACACCGAAAAGATATTCTTCCAGCCCGACAAAGTTAGCGCCGCAGTGTCATCGTTCATGTGGAACCTGGTTGAGTCGGTGCTCATAGTGATAATATTGCTGATATTCACCATGGGCTTCCGCAGCGGTGTGATCATCGGCTTTGGCTTGGTGCTCACTGTTGCCGTGTCGTTCCCGATACTGCTGAGCATGGGCACCACACTGCAACGCATATCGCTGGGAGCATTTATCGTGGCGATGGGTATGCTTGTAGACAATGCCGTGGTGATTATGGACGGCATACTTGTGGACAAGCAACGCGGATTGCCGCGCGACCAATATTTGTGGCGCATAGGCAAAAACACGGCAATGCCTCTGCTTGGCGCCACCATCATCGCCGCATCAACATTTTTGTCGTGCTATCTGTCGCCTGACAGTGCCGGCGAATATGCTCACGACTTGTTTCTTGTGCTGTGCATCAGCTTGCTCGCCAGCTGGGTGTTCGCCCTTGTGCAAGTGCCCATCTGCGCCGACAAATGGCTGCCTAAGACCATAAAGACCGACGAAAACGGTGAGAAGAAAAAGACAATGAATTCGCCCATGCACCGCTTTGTGCGCAAGGTTGTTGCAACGGTGATACGCTTCAAAACCGTGTCGTTTGTGTCGGCAGTGATAATATTGATTATCTGCATGATGGGTATGGGCAAGGTGAAAAACTTGTTCTTCTCCGACTTCGACTATAAGCAATTTATTGTTGAATGTTACTTCCCGTCGCAAACCAATCCCGACGAGGTGCGCGACCGTCTGCTTGCCATGAGCGACACACTGCTCAAAAACAAAGACATTGAGCGCGTGGCAATGAGCATGGGCTCGGCTCCGGCACACTATTGTTTGGTGCGCCCCATGACCAACGGCGGCGACTGCTACGGCGAACTGATGGTTGACTGCGCCGACTACAACACCGTGATGGCTGTGATGCCCGATGTGCGCAAAAAGCTGCGCGAAGAAAATCCCGACGCCTACATACGTCTGCGCAAATACAACTTCTCTATCGCCACATCGCACACCGTGGAGGTTGAATTCACCGGCCCGGACCCGGCAGTGCTGCGTCAGCTCGCCGGCAAAGCAGAGACTATAATGCGCAATTGCCCGTATGTTGACCCCTATTCGGTAGAAAACAACTGGAAACCGACAGGCAAAAGCATGGTTGTGAACTATTCGGAGGCTGACGCACGTCGCGCCGGCATAAGCCGCAGCGACATAGGCAACGCCCTCAACGCAGCCGGCGACGGCATGACCATTGGCGTGCTCAACGACCAAGACAAGATGGTGATGATAAATCTGCAAATGCGCAATGCCGACGGATCGCGCATTGAGGATATTGGCGACATTCCCGTGTGGAGCACTGTCAATGTGAATGTAAATCCCGACGACGTGAAAGGGCTGATGACAGGTGCCACCTCGGCCGACCAACTCACCGAAAATATGGTGCGCTCAACAACTCTCAGCGCCGTGTGCGGCAAGGCTGCAATCGAGCCTGCCGAACAAGTGATTTTGCGCTACAACGGACAGCGTGCCATTGAGGCCGAATGCGACCCCAATCCCGACGTTGATGCTGCCACACCGGCAAAATGCGTTGAAGAAATCACTGCCGACATTGAGGCAATACCTCTGCCCGACGGCTACTCAATGCGCTGGGTTGGTGACGGCGAAACATCTGGCGAAGCTATCGGCAACCTTATGGTGTTTGTGCCGCTCATCATCTTCATCATCCTTGCAGTGTTGCTGTTGCTCTTCAACAGCTGGCGCAAACTCATCATTGTGCTGCTGTGTCTGCCGTTTGCCTTTGTGGGCATCACACCGTCGCTGCTCATCACCAACACACCGTTCACCTTCATGGCAGTGCTGGGCATGATGGGACTTGTGGGTATGCTCATCAAGAACGCTATTGTGCTCATCGACGAGATTACACGTCTCACCGACGAAGTGCACATGGACCCCTATCAAGCTATCATCGAAGCCACCATCTCACGCGTGCGTCCGGTGCTCATGGCATCGCTCACCACCATTGCAGGTATGCTGCCTCTGGTCACCGACCCGATGTATGGCTCGCTATCAGTGATAATCATGGGCGGCTTGACAATGGGCACACTCATCACCTTGGTGCTCGTGCCGCTATTCTACGCAACATTCTTCCGCATACAAAAATCTGCCTCAAACAATGAAAAGTAAAGCTATCACACTATACATCATGATGTTGGCAGCTGCCTCGGCATCGGCTGAAACGCTCAACCTGAGCGTTGCCGACTGCCGCGAGCGGGCTCTCAACACCAGCGAAGACTTGCAAACAGCTCGCATAGAGAGCGAGCAAGCCGTGCTCGACCTCGACGTTGCCAAACGCGCCGCCCTGCCCACAATCGACGGCACGGCAATGCTCGAATATATGGTGCCCGACATCACTATGGGCACTATCGAGATGCAAATGCGCGGCGCATACATTGCCGGACTAAGCCTCGTGCAACCAATATACACCGGCGGCAAAATCACTGCCGGAAAGCGGCTCGCACAAATCGGCACCGAGGTGTCGGAACAGAAAGAGCGCCTCAGCCGCATGGACGTCATCAGCAACGCCGACAAGTCGTATTGGACTCTCGTTGCCGTTGACGGCAAAATTGAAATGCTCAAAGCATATATGGCGCAGATGGACTCGCTCTACGCTCAAACCGAGCGCTCGGTGAACACCGGTCTTGCCACACGCAACGACTTGCTGCGCATCGAGGCGCGTCGCAGCGACATAGAATATAATCTGAAGAAGGCTAAAAACGGCCGCGAAATGTGCCGTCTGTCAATGTGTCGCATCATCGGCGTTGACGCTTCAACCGAAATCGTCCCCACCGACACGGATATCGCCGTTACCGAGCCCGAAATGTTGTCGAGCGACATCAGCGACCGTCCCGAGCTGGCTATGCTCAGCCTCTCAATCAAGGCCAAAGAGCAACAAGTGAAGATGGCTAAAGCCGAGTATCTGCCCACCATAGGCCTGGAATTAGGCTACTTCCGCTATGGCAACATAAAAACGGTATCGACCTACACACTCGATGACGGCAGTGTCGGCAAATATTCAAACACAACAAACGACGGCTTGGGCATGGGTTTATTGTCAGTGAAGATACCCATCTTCAACTGGGGCACTACAGGCAAGAAAGTGAAAAAAGCCAAGCTCGATTTGCAAAAGAGCGAAGTGGTGCTGAGCAAAAATCAGCGTCTGCTCACACTCGAAGCTCAACAAGCCATCACCAATGTTTACGACGGATACGACCTCGTGAAATCAGCGCGTATATCGCTAAATCAGGCTGAAGAAAATCTGCAAAGCATGCAGGCACGCTACAAGGTGTCGCTCTGCCAAATGATAGATTTGCTCGACGCTCAATCGCAATGGCAGCAAGCCAAAAGCAATTTGCTCGAAGCCCGCGCCCAATACAAAATCTACCAGACCGAATATCTCCGCGTCACCGGCAAACTCTAAAACCACAAGCTATTCAATCATTTTTATAAATGAATCATAGCTATCCATGTTGACAGCCATAAGAGTAGTCTCATCTTGAGCTTCTTTTATGGCTGCAATTGTTTTTTTGTGATTTAGGCTTGCTGCCAAGAGTCGACGGTGCGGATGGAGGTTGAGAAGTTGATGCCGAGTTTGATGATTTGGCGGCCGTCAGCGAGATAGGGCGTTGCATAGCCTTTTTCCTCGATTTGCTTCAGCGCTGAAACTGCCGATGAGTCTATCTTTATCTCCACGACATAGATATATTTCGGCGTCTTGATAATCACATCGGTTGCGCCGATGGCGTTTCGCACCTCGGCATATACCTCGTGAGAGAGCATACGGAAGAAGAAATAGAAAATAGTGTGGTAGTGAGCTTCGGTTTTCGCTGCATCGGCAAGTATATTCTTATCGCCTTTCATAAACGGGATTGAAGCCAATACAGATTTAAATTGAAGCATAGCCTTTTCAACATCACCACCGCGCAAGGCTGCTGATGTGAAATCAGCGACACTGCGAACATCTATAGCCTCACCGGCAGAAATTGAGGAGAACAACGGAAGAAGGTTCTGCAACAATCCCACACGGACTTCACTGTTTGGAATGCCAAGGACATAGGCATTAACATCTTTATCATAATCTTTTATGGTCAAATATCCGGCTTGATATAGCAAAGGAATAGGGCCGGTTTCAGCCTCGAGCGGTGTTTCAAACTTTTCAATAGGTATAGGCTCGCTATTTTCTAAATCGCGAATGCCGAAATCGCCTTTTATTTGATATTTTTGGAGCATATCGACCAGCGAACGCGGTGTGCCGCTTCTGAACCAGTAGCTACCAAGCTCTTTTTGCTTTAATGCGTTGAGGATGCTGAACGGGTTGTATAAGCCCTCAGAGTCAGCACAAAAATGATAGCCGTCATATTTGTCTTTCAATTGTGCCAGAATTTTCTCTTTAGAGCAATTTTGCATTGATGCCAGCGTCTCAATGCCGCACTGAAAATTGTCAAGTAATTCTTGTTCGGTAATGCCGCAAATTGATGCATAATCCCTGCTGTGCGATATAATTTCAATGTTATTCAGCTCGCTGAATATGCCGAGCTGCGAAAACATAGAGATGCCGGTGAGGAATACGAAGCGCAAATATGGGTCGCACTCTTTAAGCGGTGAGTAGAATTTGCGCAATAATCTGCGCACTTTTTCGCGCATATCCACATCGTGCAACACCTCCAATATCGGTGCATCATATTCATCAATCAGCACCACTACCTTTTGGCCGGTTTTGGCGTAGGCTTGCTCTATAAGATTAGACATCCGTCCCGAAATTGTGCTATCCTCTTGGTCTCTGCCATAGATAGTCTCGTAGCGTCTGAATTGTCGCGAAAGGTTACTTTCTATTTCTTCCAAATCATCGCTCTTTACGGCACTGAGGTCGAAACGCAGCACAGGATACTTAATCCACTCCTTTTCCAAATGTTCCATAGCCAAACCCGTAAACAGCTCCTTGCATCCTTCGAAATAGCTTTGAAAGGTGCTGCAAAGCAGCGACTTGCCAAACCTGCGCGGACGGTTTAGAAACACATATCGTGCAGAGTGTGTCAACTTGTAGACAAGGTCAGTCTTGTCAACATACACGGCATTAAGGTCGCGAATGTCTCGGAACGTTTGTATTCCTACGGGATAGTATGGCTGAGTATTCATCGTTTTATATTTCGGAAGAATTATTATCGCAAAAATAACATATATTGAGCAGTTTTACAACAAATTTCGCGTATAAAATAGTGGAGTTTAGGCGCAGACACAAAATTGTCACAAAATTTTAACCGTTTTTTTTCAGCGATTAAAAAAAAATCGCTACTTTTGTAAAAATTTGGCATAATGGCAACAGAGCTACAAGACACATTGACTCGTCTGAGTGAGAAATCACGCTTTATCACCGAACGATATCGCGTGGTAGCTCAGCAACGCGACAATGCACAGCACACCATCCAAGAGTTGCTCAAAACGCTCAAGGAGAGGGAAAAAGAAGTTGAAGAGCTCAAGCTAAAAGTGAACTATCTGACAATGTCGTCGAGCATAGCGCCCGACAACGAGACGTTAGATAAAACCGCTGCCATTATCACCGGTTTGGTGCGAGATATTGACCGTTGCATAGCCGACCTCAAAGAGTGAAAACGGCCGTGCCTTATGAAAAAATATGAAAGAAGTACAACAAATCACGCTGAAATTAGCTGACACCGCGCCGATGCGCATCAAGGTGCAACGCGACACCGAAGAAGTGGTGCGCGAGGCAGAGCGCAACGTAAACAAAGTGTGGAGCACGTGGCGACGCGAATTTCCCGACAAGAGTTCGCGCGACATATTGGCAATGACAGCTTATCAGTTTGCAAAATTGTACTTTCAGTTGCAGCATACTATTGAAAGCCAGGAGAAATTGCTCAGCGATTTTGAAGGCGAACTTGACCGACTGCTACAGTTAACAGCTGAAAAAGACGAGATACAAGATATCAATAATAGCAAAAACACGGCATCTGTGAACTAATAAAGATATACAACTTTAAGAAAACACAAGCCCCTAAATTTTCATAAAAACACAATAAATCAACTCTTTGCACCACCCACGACTACAGAGGTAGCCGCGGATATTGGTATATATAAACAGCAAAACGAAACTTTTTTAACCAACCATAAAAACAACTTTTATACAAACAATAAACTCAAAATGACAACACTAATTTACATTGCAATAGGCATCATCGCTGCAGCGATAGGCGTGGTTGCTACCGTGGCATTCCAACGCTCATCTGCTAAAAGCCGTGCCAAACAAATCTTAGCCGACGCCGAACGCGAAGCCGAAGACCTCAAGAAAAACAAAATTCTTGAAGGCCGCGAAGAGGCTTTGCAAATCACCGCCGAGGCCGAGAAAAATGCAAACCAACGCATGAGCCGTGTGCAAAGTGCCGAGACAAAGCAGAAGCAACGCGAATTGATGCTCAACCAACAACAAGGTGAAAATCAGCGCGCTCGCAACGAAATTGAGACTCAGCGCACAAAGCTCAACGACCAATTCACCGCCGTAAACGCTAAGAAAGCCGAGCTCGACCAGCTCACCCAAAGCGCTCGCGAAGCTCTTGAGCACATCTCGGGCCTTTCAAGCGACGAGGCCAAAGAAAAGCTCATCAACTCGCTCAAAGATGAGGCTAAAACCGCTGCTGCCGCTTACATCAACGACATCATGGACGAAGCCAAGATGACCGCTAACAAAGAGGCTAAGCGCATCATCGTGCAAACAATACAACGCACAGCCACAGAGACTGCTATCGAAAACTCTGTGACAGTGTTCCACATCGACAGCGACGAAATCAAAGGCCGCATCATCGGTCGCGAAGGCCGCAACATCCGCGCCCTCGAAGCCGCCACAGGCATCGAAATCATCGTTGACGACACCCCCGAAGCCATAGTGCTTTCAGGCTTCGACCCCGTGCGCCGCGA
>CAZYNO010000065.1:0-9962 GCA_964648845.1 uncultured Bacteroides sp. | reverse complement strand
TACCAAGCAAAGAGATGTTTTTGATTTCGTTAGTTTTATAGACTTTCATGATAATTTGAATTTATATAGTTATTAGATTTCAATTGATTGAAAACGTGTTTCTCTAAACGCCCCGCAATTTACAATTTTTTTTCTTACTATCAAATAAAAATAAATATGTTACACAACATATTTTGCCATGTGGCTGATTATTCGTAACTTTGGCATTGCTTTTACTACATGTGATGATAAAGATAACTTTCAGATGAATAAGAAACTCAAAAATATGATGGCCGCAGACAATCAGCCCATGAGCGTGTCGCTCGGCCAAATCAGCATTGACTTAACTCGTTTTACAGCAGAACCCAACACTGACGACTTGCTGATTTTGCCTACGCGCAACCTTGTGCTGTTCCCAAACGTGCACCTCTCGCTGGGCCTTGGCAGAGAAATGTCTATCAAGGTGGCAGAGTATGCCGAACGCACCTCTATGCCAATTGGCATTGTCTGTCAGTCTGACCCCGATGTCAACAATCCTTCGCTCGACGATATATATAAGTATGGTGTGCTTGCCGACGTGCTAAAGGTTATCGACCTGCCCGACGGCACCAAAACCGCTCTCGTGCGCTCTCGCGACAAATTTCGCATCATTGGCCGCGGTGACGGCACTGTGTTGCCCGGCGCACTCTCTGCCCGCGTGAAGCTTGTGCGCGAAACAAACCCGCGTCGCGGCGACAAAGAGTTTGACGCTATGGTCGACAATGTGCGCGAATTGGCACAAACCATCATCCGCAAAACCTACGACGGTCGCGGCGATAGCCCCTTCAATATGGATGTGCAAAGCCCGGTTGACCTCATTAACAATGTGGCAACAAACATGCCGCTTCGTCAGGAGGATAAATACAAACTCCTTGCTTTGCCGCGCATCAAAGACCGCGCTTTCGCCCTGCTTGGCATGCTGCAGCAAAACGACGAGATGATTGATATCAGCCGCGAAATCATGGAGCGCGCTCGTCACGGCATGGAGCAAAATCAACGCAATGCCTTCTTGCAACAGCAAATGGAGACTATTCGCGAAGAGCTTTATGGCGACGAAACCGACGACGCCGACGAGTTCGAAAAACGTGCAGGTGAACTCAATATGCCCGAAAAGGTTGAGAAAACTTTCAAAAAAGAACTCGAAAAATTGCGCCGTCTCAATCCGCAAAGCCCCGATTATTCGGTGCAATATTCTTATCTCGACACTTTCTTGTCGTTGCCTTGGTCGCAAGAAGACGAAGTTTGCACCGACTTCGAAGCTGCCGAAAAAACTCTCAACCACGACCACTACGGCCTCGAGAAAGTCAAAGAGCGCATCATCGAACAGGTTGCCGTGCTTATGGATAACCCCGGTGGCAAAGCTCCCATCTTGTGCCTTGTTGGCCCTCCCGGTGTGGGTAAAACCTCGCTCGGCGCATCTATAGCAGCAGCACTCGGCCGCAAATATCAGCGCGTAGCCCTCGGCGGCTTGCACGATGAGGCTGAGATACGTGGACACCGTCGCACATACGTCGGCTCTATGCCCGGTCGTATCATCGACGCTATGAAGCGCGCTCAAACTCGCAACCCGGTGCTCTTGCTCGACGAGCTCGACAAAATCGGTGCCGACTTCAAAGGCGACCCCGCAGCTGCATTGCTCGAAGTGCTCGACCCCGAACAAAACTGTCATTTCCACGACAACTATATTGACGTTGACTACGACTTGTCGCACGTGCTGTTTATCGCTACGGCAAACACACTGCAAACTGTGTCGCGTCCGTTGCTCGACCGCATTGAGGTTATAGACATCCCCGGCTATCTGCTCGAAGAAAAAGTGGAGATTGCTAAACGTCACCTCTTGCCCCGCTTGCTCAAACAGCAAGGTTGGAGCGAAGATAGCATAGCTATCACCGACGAGGCATTTGCCGCAATCATTGAGCGCTACACATCCGAGAGCGGCGTGCGTCAACTCGAAAAGAGCATAAGCGCTATCGTTCGCAAAGCCGTGCTCGCCAAAATGCGTCAAAAAGAATTTAAGCAGCCTGTGCAACCCGACCACCTCCAAGAGTTGCTGGGCACTCCGCCCTTCCGCCGCGACAAATGCGAGCAAAATCCCGTGCCCGGCGTTGTTACCGGCTTGGCTTGGACTCAAGTTGGCGGTGAAATATTGCTCGTTGAAGTATCGTTGGCTTCGGCTAAGGCGGGTGGCAAACTCACACTCACCGGTAACCTTGGCGACGTGATGAAAGAGTCGGCTTCTATCGCCTTGCAATGGGTGAAAGCTAATGCCGACGCCTTTGGCATCGACAACGAGAAATTCGAAAAATACAACGTGCACGTGCACTTCCCAGAAGGCGCAATCCCCAAAGACGGCCCATCGGCTGGTATCACTATGGCTACGGCTATCGTGTCGGCATTCACCGGACGTCCCGTAAAGCCAAACCTTGCCATGACCGGCGAAATCACCTTGCGCGGCCGCGTGTTGCCCGTTGGCGGCATCCGCGAGAAAATCCTTGCAGCACGTCGTGCCGGCGTGACAGACGTCATCCTGTCAAACGACAACCGTCGCGACATTGCCGACATCCCCGAGCACTATCTGCAAGGCCTCACAATGCACCACGTTGACACTGTGAAAGAAGTGATTGAACAAGCATTGTCGTGATGCTGTCAATCAATATACATAAAAATAATGGCGAGCAATTGTGCCCGCCATTATTTTTTGCATTATGTTGTCAATGTTATTTGATGACTACTTTTTGAGCCTTTGAGCCTTGGCGTGAAATGTACATGCCGGGGGTGAGGTTGTCGTTGTTCACTTGAATGCCGTTGAGATTGAAATATTCAACCGGAGCATTCTCATTCTCACTTGCAATGTTGTCAACACCGGTTGACTTCAAAATGCGAATGGTGAAGTCGATGATGATGCCGCAGTTATACTGTATCAAGTTGCCTGTTTCTTGGTTGCCGAAAGGATCGATGCTGTTCCAGTCAACTTTGTAGCGCACGCGATAGTCGCCTGCAGCAAGGTTTGAAGGTAGGGTGATAGCAGGTAAGTTAGGAGCAGTGATTGATTGGCAGTTGTCAACTGTTGTGCCGAGGCTGTTAACCCATGACGAGCCTGAGTTGTATGCGTTGAATGAAACAAGTTCGCTGTCGGAAGTGACTGCACCGTTGCTTGCCAAATCGGGAGTGAACACTCCGTCGTTGTTGTAATCAATATATACGTATGTGTGCATCCATGTGCCGCCGCCGGTCACTGTGAAGCTGAGTGTTGAGCCCGGGGTTGTTTCGAGCACTGTGGCTGATTGGTCGGTGTACACTTGACGTGATGTGCCGCTGCCGGGACCTGCAACGTCAACGCTGTTTGTGCCGTCGCTAACTTTCAAGTTTGTGATGCAGCGCTCAGCGCGTTCGGCGTATGTGATTGCGCCATCGTAGTGTGCATAGGCATCAGAGTTTGTTGAGCCGTTATCGCCGCCTTCGGTGCCACCGTTGCCGTTGTCGCCACCTTCGCCGCCTTCGCTGTCACCGGCAAGCCAGTCGAGCGAGAAGTTCATGAAGTAGAGGTCGAAACCGTCGTCGCCTGCGATATTGCTATCCCATTTACCTTCTTCAACGAGGCAGCCGATTGTGCCGTCATCGAGCACTTCGAGTGATGAGTAGGCTGAATAGCCGTCAATCAATTGTTTTGAGACGTTCCATGTTGTGCCTTCGTCGTAGCTGAGATATACAGATACGTTTTGGCGCACTGATGTGCTTGCGGGAAGTGAGTGAATAAGACGTGTTTTGCCGTCGGTTGACGGATAGCGAATGATATCGCCGTTGCAGCCGGGGTCGGGGAGGGTGCTGATGCTTGTTGCAGCTGACCAGGTTGTGCCGCCGTCGGTCGATTTGCTGTACAAACGATAGCCTGTGGTGCTGCGGATACTCATGAACAAATCGCCGTTTTCAAGCTCCATAAGTTTTGCTTCGTTACCGTTGGCGCTTGAGGGAAGATATGTGTTGGGGTTAGCAACTTTCCATGTGTCGCCAAGGTCGTCGGTATAGCAAACATAGTTGTAGGTTGTAGCGCCCCAAGTGTCGCTGCAGTGAGCGCTTGCCACAAACATTATGCGGCCCGATTTGAGTTGCAAGGCACGACCTGATGCTGCAAAGGCACCGCGCCATGTGCTTTGATAAACTTGGTCGGTGAATGCTTTGGGCTCTGACCATGTAACACCGTTGTCGGTAGATTTAGACAAGTAGAAACCGG
The DNA here is from genome assembly GCA_964648845.1 of uncultured Bacteroides sp. Lineage (GTDB taxonomy): Bacteria > Bacteroidota > Bacteroidia > Bacteroidales > Muribaculaceae > CAG-873. The sequence continues at coordinate 5,713 of CAZYNO010000065.1, read as the reverse complement.
CGCGGTTAGTCTTTGTTGAATACCAAAAACCGGTGTCGCCCGAATAGATGCAGAGCAATGTGCCTGTGGTTTCGTCTTTGACAACTGCGGGGTCACCATAAGTTTTTCCGGCATCTTTGTCGCCTTGAGCTATGGTGCCCATTTCGCTCCATGTCACACCGTTGTCGGTGCTGCGTTTGTAAACTACGCTGATGGTATTGGGCAGGTCGTTGATGGCTGTGGCACGTTGGTCGGCAACAGCAATAAGTGAATTGTCGTTAGCACGAACTAACGCAGGTATGCGATAGAAAAGCGAGTTGTTTTCGCCTTGCTTGAATACGCATACTTTTGTGGGCTCGTCGGCAGCTGATGCTACAAACGATGCTACAGAGGCTACGGCTAAGGTAGCTAATAGTTTTTTCATCTTTGTTATTTTTATAGGAATTAGTAATGAGGATAAAAAAAAGCAATGGTAATTGTGATTATCTGCGGAGGTTTAGCAGATAACGGCGCATGGCCGAGAGACGTCGCTTTTGCGACGTTGAGGGCGTGACGAGATTGCGCAGCACTTCGCGCAGCTTTGAGGGTTTGCCCGGATCATTGATTTGAGTCGGGTCATTATTGTCGGGTTCGCTGGTATATACCAGGGCTTCGCGCTCGCCGTTGAGCACGGCAAGTGCGTTCATGGCAAGCGACTCAAGCTCGTTTTCGCCGGGATAAACGTATATCGGCGCTATAAAGTCGATGTGGCTTGCTATAAAGTCGGTGAGACGAGTGCTGTATGCTATGCCGCCGGTGAGCAATATTGCGTCAACGTGGCCTTTCAGCGCTATTGCCATTTCGCCGATAGCTTTGGCTGTGGTGTAGCACATGGCGCGGAGTATTAGCATTGAGTGCAAGTCGCCTTGATCAATTTTTTCGAGTATGTCGGGCACTGATGTGGTGCCGAGGTGTGCCTGCAATCCGCCTTGTCCTTGCACCTTTTTCATCATCTCATCGCGAGTGTATTTGCCTGAATAACACAGATCGATGAGCTGGCCCGGCGGAATTGTGCCGGCACGCTCGGGAGTGAAGGGGCCGTCGCCGTTGAGGCCGTTGGTGGTGTCGATGACGCGGCCTTTGCGGTGTGCGCCAACCGATGCACCGCCACCCATGTGGCACACAATGAGGTTGAGATCTTCATATTTTGAGCCTATCTCTTGTGCATATCTGCGTGCCACGGCTTTTTGATTGAGCGCATGGAGTATCGACACACGTGGTATCTCCGGAATGCCTGTGATGCGAGCGTACGGTATAAGCTCGTCAACAACTACCGGATCTGCAATATAAGCTTTTATGCCGGCGCGCTCGGCAATGTCGCGAGCTATCAGTCCGCCAAGGTTTGAGGCATGCTGACGTTGAGCGTTAAGCAAGTCGTGTTGCAAGGCATCGTTCACCTCAAAAGTGCCGCTCTCAACAGGGTGTATCAAGCCGCCGCGGCCAATTACCGCATGCAGCGAATGCACGTCTATATTGTTGTCGGATAGTGCTTTAAGCACTATGTTGCGACGCCATTCGTGTTGGTCTGAAACCTTCTGAAAGTGAGCAAGGTCTTCGCTGCTGTGTTGTAGTGACAAAGTGAAGATAGGTGTATCGTTTTCATACACAGCAATTTTTGTCGAGGTTGAACCGGGATTTATAGCTAATATGCGATAGGTCATATCGAGAATTTTCTTTTTTGTAGAGGAAGTGTTTCGTTACTTAGCCGACAAACATGCCAAGGCTATAGAGTATAGCTTGGTTTGTGCGGTGTCGCCACGCGAGGTGAGCACGCACGGCACTTTTGTGCCAACAACCATGGCTGCCATCTCGCTGCTGCCAAAGTGTGTGGCTGCTTTGAAAAATACGTTTGCCGACTCGATATTGGGGAATAGCAAGCAGTCGGCATCGCCTGCAACTGTTGAGCCTTTCACTTTCTTTTCGGCTGCCACTTCTTTGTAGAGTGCCACGTCGATTGACAGGGGGCCGTCAACCACAACGTTGCCAAGCTGACCGCGGTCGCCCATCTTGGCTATTATAGCGGCTTCGGTCGACGACTGCACCGTGGGCAGCACTTGCTCTGACGGTGCTATGCAGGCAATCTTCGGACACTTGATGCCGATGGTGTTGGCCGTTTGTGTGAGATATTTTATGAGAGTGATTTTTTGCTTGAAGTCGGGGGCGGGTATCACTGCCGGGTCGGTCATGCACAAAAGTTTGTCGTAGCCCGGAAGCTCAATCACTGTGACGTGGCTGAGTGTGCCTTTTGCCGGAAACAAACCGGCATCCTTGTTGAGTATGCCGCGCATGTATTTGTCGGTCGACACAAGACCTTTCATCAGCACATCCGCCTCGCCGTTGGCTACAGCAGCAACAGCCATGGCTACACACCTCACGTCATTGGGTTCGTCAACTATGGTAAATACGTCGTGGTCGAGGCCCTCGGTGCGGCACACATCAATGATGGTCTGACGGTCGCCGAAGATGGTTGGAGTCACCAACCCTTCGCGCCATGCATTGTAGACGGCACTGAGTGTATGCGAGTCCTGTCCGTAGGCTACTGCCAAGCGCTTTGCTCCGCGGCTTCGTGCTTCTTCCACGATTTGTGATAGTTTGGTAATCATGGCCGGTTATTAATATCTGTTTTTGTTTTGCGTTATGATTTTTCTTAAAATTTAGTTGTAAAAAAGCATGAAATGCTAATTTTTGAATAAACTGCGAGGCTATCCGAGGCACAAATATACGATAAAAACATCACATTGCCAAATATATTAACTTTTGGAACAGAGAATAGGAATAATGTTATAACATGGAATGTTAATTTTGTGCGAATAAGTTTAGAGTTGACGAAATTTTTCGTAATTTCGTGCAATTATAATTTTTAATATCCAACCGACATGATAATAATAGGTATTGCCGGTGGCACCGGTTCAGGTAAGACCACTGTGGTAAACAAAATCATCAATTCATTCCCCGATGGAGAAGTTGCTGTAATTCCACAAGATTCTTATTACAAAGACTCAAGTCACATACCCCCTGAAGAGCGAAGCAAAATAAACTTTGACGAGCCCGCAGCTATTGAATGGACTTTGCTTGAAGAGCACCTCAACCAACTGCGCAACGGCAATGCTATCGAAATGCCCACCTATTCATACCTCACCTGCACACGCCAACCCGAAACTGTGCGCGTGGAGCCTCGCGACGTTGTCATCATCGAAGGTATTCTCGTGCTCAACGAGCCCGAGCTGCGTCAACAAATGGATGTGAAAGTGTTTGTCGACGCCGACGCCGACGAGCGCTTGATACGCGTCATTGCTCGCGACTGCATACAACGTGGCCGCACCCCGCAGATGGTTATCGACCGCTATCAAGATGTGCTCAAACCAATGCACATGCAATATATCGAGCCCTCAAAACGATTTGCCGATCTGATTGTGCCCCAGGGCGGTAGCAATACAGTGGCTATTAAACTCCTCACCGATTATATTGAGAGCCGTCTCAATAAAAGCTTTAATAAATGATATTCTCGATTTTTAAAAAGAAAAAAGAAGACGAAGTGCCCGACATTCTCGTGAATGCCGACACCGAGTCTATTGAAGTTACCACACCAATCGACCGTCAGCCGATTGATGTAGCTAATACCGAACTTGCCGAAGGCCAGCCAGCCGAACAACCCGAAGACTTGCCTGCCGAGCCCGCACAAGACTCAAAAATGGTGCTCCGCACTGACGATTTGGTGAAAATTTATGGCAAGCGAACTGTTGTTGACCACGTGTCAATCAATGTGACTCAAGGCGAAATTGTCGGTCTCCTCGGCCCTAACGGTGCCGGTAAAACAACAACGTTCTACATGACAACCGGTCTTATCAAACCAAACCAAGGCCGCATATTCTTGAACGACCTCGATATTACCGGATATCCTGTGTACAAGCGCGCACAAAACGGCATTGGCTACCTTGCCCAAGAGGCTTCTGTGTTCCGCAAACTCAGTGTTGAAGACAACATCCGTGCGGTGTTGCAGATGACCAAAAAACCGAAAGAATATCAGCGCGAAAAGCTCGAAAGCCTGATTGCGGAATTTAACCTGCAAAAAGTGCGCAAAAATCTTGGCGACCAGTTGTCGGGCGGTGAGCGCCGACGCACCGAGATTGCACGCTGCTTGGCTATCGACCCTAAATTTATCATGCTCGACGAGCCTTTTGCCGGCGTCGACCCCATCGCCGTTGAAGATATACAGCAGGTGGTATATCACCTCAAGGAAAAGAATATCGGCATACTTATCACCGACCACAACGCTCCCGAAACACTCAGCATCACTGACCGCGCATATCTTTTGTTTGAAGGTCATATCCTCTTCCAAGGCACCGGCGAAGAGCTTGCTGCCAACCCCATTGTTCGTGAGAAATATCTTGGCCGCAACTTTGTGTATCGCCGCAAAAATTTTGACTGATTTATGAATAACGGATTTTTTCGCGTTGCAGCAGCCGTGCCACAAGTCAATGTGGCAAATCCTGTCGCAAATGCCGCTAATATAATTTCTCTCGCACACACCCTCAATGCAAAGCATGTGGCGCTTGCTGTGATGCCTGAAATGTGCGTCACCGCATACACTTGTGCCGACTTGTTCCACAACTCGGTGTTGCTTGACTGCGCCAACAACGCACTGCAAACTATTGTTGCCGACACTGCCGACCTTGACGTGGCTCTTGTCGTTGGAATGCCCGTCACGCTTTGCGGCATCCTTTACAATTGCGCCGTGGCTATGCATCGCGGCAAAATTTTGGCTGTAGTGCCCAAGTCGTACATTCCCAACTATAACGAATTTTACGAAAAACGTTGGTGGCAGTCGGGTGCTGACATTGCTCTGCAAAAAATCACACTCGCCGGTCAAGACGTTAACTTTGGCGTTAATCAACTCATTGAGGTTGATGGCGTGAAGGTGGGCATGGAGATTTGCGAAGATTTGTGGACTCCCGTGCCGCCAAGTTGTGCTGCATCTATGGCAGGCGCCGAGGTGATTGTAAATCTATCTGCAAGCGACGCCCTTATCGGCAAATATGACTACCTCACTTCGCTGGTGAAACAACAATCTGCGCGTTGCCTTTGTGCCTATGTCTATGCTTCGGCAGGATATGGCGAGTCGTCGACCGACCTTGTGTTCGACGCCATCGGTCTTGTTGCCGAAAACGGCACCATGCTTTCGGCAACCGAGCGCTGGCAAGGCGATGCAACATTCGCTTGTGCCGATGTCGATATTCCGGCAATTCGCCGCGACCGCATGCACTTGATGTCGTTTGCCGACTGCCGTCGTGCAAACCGTGTGCCCGACTATGTTGTTACGGCTTCGCAATATGCATCTGCCGATGGCGACAACCAACTTCTGCGTCACGTCAGCCGCACTCCCTTTGTGCCGTCAGCTCACGACGATATCAACCGCCGCAGCTCCGAAATTATAAATATACAAGTGGCAGCTCTTGCTCGCCGTCTCGACTTCACTCATTGCCGCAGCTTGGTTGTGGGCATCTCAGGCGGCCTTGACTCTACGCTTGCCTTGCTCGTTGCCGTGCGCGCTTTCGACCGTCTTGGCCTCGACCGCAAAGGCATCACCGGAGTGACTATGCCCGGCTTTGGCACCACCGGCCGCACATATAACAATGCTATCGACTTGATGAAGGCGCTCGGCGTCACCATCCGCGATATCTCAATTGTGCCGGCC
>CAZYNO010000064.1:0-10005 GCA_964648845.1 uncultured Bacteroides sp. | reverse complement strand
CGTAGATGAGGATGTAGGGGCTATCCATTTCGCACTCCATCTTTTCAGTGTTGGTAACGAAATAGGGAGAGATGTAGCCGCGGTCGAATTGCATACCTTCAACGATGTCGATGGTAGTTTCTGTGCCTTTTGCCTCGTCGACGGTGATTACGCCTTCTTTTTTGACTTTCTTCATAGCCTCAGCGATGAGAGAGCCGATTTTTTCGTCGTTGTTAGCAGAGATGCGAGCAACGTCTTCAATTTTCTTGAAGTCTTCGCCAACGGGCTCAGCCATAGCTTTGATTTGAGCAACAACAGTTTCAACGGCTTTGTCGATACCGCGTTTGAGGTCCATGGGGTTAGCGCCTGCGGTTACATTTTTGAGGCCAACGTTGATGATAGCTTGAGCGAGCACAGTAGCAGTTGTTGTGCCATCGCCGGCATCGTCGCCGGTTTTAGAAGCAACTTCTTTCACGAGTTGAGCGCCCATGTTTTGCATAGGTTCTTCGAGTTCAACTTCGCGAGCCACGCTCACGCCGTCTTTAGTGATATGAGGAGCGCCGAATTTTTTGTCGAGGATAACGTTGCGACCTTTCGGGCCGAGAGTGACTTTGACAGCGTCGGCGAGGATGTCAACACCTTTTTTGAGCTCTTCGCGAGCTTGGATATTGAATTTGATTTCTTTAGCCATGATTGCGTAAATTTAAAAGTGAAAGTTAACTTAAATGAGTATTAACCGAGAATAGCCAAAACGTCGCTTTGACGCATGATGAGGACTTTCTCGCTGTCGATTTCTACCTCGGTGCCGGCGTATTTGCCATAGAGCACAACGTCACCGACTTTGAGTTGCATTTCTTCGTCTTTAGTGCCGGGGCCAACTGCCAAGACTGTGCCTTTGAGGGGTTTTTCTTTGGCTGAGTCGGGGATGATGATGCCCGAAACTGTAACTTCTTCTGCAGGGATGGGTTGAATCAACACTCTGTCTGCTAACGGTTTTACATTCATGATAAATCTATTTTTATTTTTGGTTATATTTTTATTCGATTTTACGTAAGTCATAATAGCATAATTCATGCCAAAACCGTCAAAACTGACAAGGTCGTGGCATGAATTTAACAAATTTAAATATGGACTGACTTATTTTTGTGGCAAAACGCTGAGTGTTGTGCCCGACGAATGTGCCGTGAGCTCGGGGGCTTGTGCACAAGTGACAGTTGCTATGCCCGATGCGAAAGTGCCCGAATTATTCACCGACATTTCGTACTCAAGCTTGTAAGTGCCTTTTGCCATGTAACTTATGTAGAGGTTAGTGGCGGCATTGCGATTTTCGCGATATGCCGAAATGCCGTCGCCATACACCCACCCTGCCAATTGGTCTTTGGGCATAAATGTTGCGGCACGGTCGTCTGTGATGATAAGTTCGCTGAACGGGCGCGAGGCTTTTATTGTCAGCACAATCTTCACTTTGTCGCCAACTCGCAGAGTGTCAATATTTTGCCATGCGCCGTTGCGTTGCACATACATATCTTTAGCTATTGAAATCTCGCCGTCGGTGTATGCGTCAACGCTCGTCATCGGGGCATTGTAGCGTGAAATCACTGCGCCATAAGCCGGAGTGTTGCCGGCGAGAGCAATGTCAAGCCGACTGCCTGACAGTGTTGTTGTCAGTGTGCCCATGCGACCTTGCGAGGTAACATCGAGCTGCACGCCGTCAACACTGACAGTGGCACCTTGCGCCGGAACTGTCCATTTGGTGCCGCTGTTGATCATTGCTGCTACTATATCAGACGTTGAAGAATAGTTGCCCCAATTGGTAGCCTGTTTGCGCACGATGAGATATTGGCGCAAGCCGTCAACGTGCTCCGAGGCGGGCACTATTGCAGAGTAAGCATGGAGCAATGTGGCATAGACGGGCAAATAGCGCACATTCATAAACTCGAAGCCTTTCGACGGGGTTTGTGTGCCAAATTCATCGAGCGAGCCAATGAGCGTTTTCGCCATATTCTTATTGCCGGTATATTGCAAAGCCGTGGCGGCTAAGGCTTTTGTCGAGATGTCAAAATTTTTCCAGTTTTTATTTATCCACTGCACTGTGGCGTTGCTCACACGTTTGCCGTTGAGACTTTGTTCTACGTTGGCAAAGGCAGAACGCATGACAGTGTAGTTTAAATCGGTATCTGTGACAATGCCGTCGTAGAATTTCAGCGCACGTTCAATCATGGCAGTGATATTGGCATCATCAGACAAATATCCGGCACGTTTGAGTGTTGCCATATATGACAGCACGGTGGCAGTTGAGATTTTGCTGCCAAAGGTGCACCATTTGCCCCAGCGCCAACTGCCGTCGCTATATTGCAGTTCGAGCAGATTTTTGAGCGAATTTTTCTGCACGCGCTGCATATCTTTAATGTCAAGCTGCAGGGCAAGTTCGGGATGCTGTTTGTTTAAGCCGAGCGCCACGGTTGCAGCGAAATAAGCGGCTGCTTGACAAGTGGCAGTGTTCCACACATAGTCGTCGGAAGTGAGCATCGGCAGCGACTCAACTATTGTCCACATAGGATTTTCGGTGAACGTCAGCGAGCAAGAGTAATTGTCGCCGGTGGCAGCCGGAAGGTCCATGGCAAAAGATTTGTCGCCGGGATTGATGTAGAAATTATTCGACTCCACAACCAGCGTTTGCGAGGGCAATACGGGCAGGCTTATGCGTTCGCCATCGCCAAAAGTGCCGTTGCTGACTTTTGCAGTAACGTAGGCTTGCGAGGCGTTTATCAGCGCTGCTTGCGAGGCGTCGACAAAGATGTAAGCCACTTGCGAGGCACCGGGAGCGAGCGTCAAGTCGGAGAGTTGCTGCGCAAGCGGTTCTGCAGTTGAGATTGAGTCGGAAGCAATCTGAGTGAGTAGTTTCACCGTCTGTGTCTCGTCGCTGTTATTCATCACGGTTACTGCCACTTCGGTTTTGTCACCGACGCGCACAAAACGCGGAGCATTTATGCTCACCATAATAGGTTTGGCGGCAACAAAAGTGCGGTTAATATTCACGTTCTTGCCGTCTTTTGTCCATGCAAAGCCTTGCAATTGCCAAGTGGTGTTGACGTTTGGCACAACAAAGTTGATATTATAGTTGCCGTTGGCGTCGCTGAGCAAATTCGGGCTCCAAAGTGCCACATAGCTGTCGGTGCCACGCAAGTCTATCTCGTCGAGGTCGGAAGTATCGTCAGCAACCTCTTCATCTGTTGCGGCAACGTCGGCAGCGGCAAATTTCGCCTCTTCAACCGAGGTGACGGCAATTTCGTCGGTGCCATTCGCCGAGGCGGCATAGAGAGCACCTGCCGAGCGCGAGCTTTTGAGCAAACGTCTGCCCATGTTGCCGACGAGGGTGCTTGTGCCGTCGAATGTATACAGCCACTGCGGGGCTGACAGTGAGGCATAGTCGAGCGATGATGCTGACTTGCGTACAAGCGAATTGCGCAGACTGATATATTGCATAGAGAAATACATGTCGCGTTTGGCGATGTAAGGCTGGATATACAGTGACGATTTCACGCCGTTAAATAGGTCGCCGAGGCGCTTGTCGTACATCGTCAATGCCATTGCCGACTGCACTTTGCGGCCGTTACGGTCAGTGATAGATATGCTCCAGCTTTCGGGCGTTGCGGCATATATTTTGTCGCGGAAGCTCTCGGTAACAATATTAAGCTGACGGTCAACTGTTTGCGGCAGTTCAAGGTCGTAAGCCTTGGTGTCGACATTGCGCACGGCATATAGGCGCACGGTGTTGGCGGGAGTTTTGACAGCCGAAAGGTCTACTGTGATAGTGTGGTATCCGGCATTGAGCTTGTGTGCCACATATTTTGGACTATCGGCATCGACATAAGTATATATAATGGTGTTGTCGTCGCGCACGCCTACTGTCAAGGAGATAGTGTTATCGGCAGAAACAGCGCTTATCGGCTCGTGATTTTGCAGCCAGAAACAATCGTCACCGGGTATTTCTTTGCGCGTGGGATTGTAGAGTGTGAGCTGCTTGGTTTCTGTCTGAGCGGGAGTAATGCTGTCGGTTGACAAGCTGAATGTGTAGTTACCGGCAACGACGTCGGAGAAGTCGAGCGCATTTGCTCCGGCTTTGATAGTGCCGCTCTTTATAACTTTGCCGTCTTTGACGGAGAGTGTCCAGAGCAATGGTACATCAACGTTTTGCTTGGCAGGGTCGGCAACGTTTGCCGTGAATGAGAACGGCTTTGAAACGTCGGCAACATAGTCGATGTCGGCAAGCGAAATTGTGTATGGATATTTTGTGCGGAACGATGACGATTGCGATATTTCGGAGCCGTCGGCAGCCACAACGCGCACGCTGAGTGTTGCCGAGGCATAAATCTCTTCGGGATACGGCACTACGACAGAAAATGAGCCGTCGGTGTCGGTGGTTGTCTGCACTGTTGATTTGCCTATAGAGCACTCAACGGTAGCGCCGTCAACGCCAAAGTCGGAATAGTTCACAATCTTTCCGCTGACAGTAGCCGAGTCGGCACCATCTTTAAGCGGCCAAATAACCAAGTCGGCGAGGCGCATCGACTGCAAACGGAAATCGGTGACGGCAAATGAAGCTTTAAATCCATAGCCATCGTCGCAGCTAAGGCCGTAAGTGCCGGCTTTAACGTCGTCGGCAATAACAAATTCGCCGCTAATTCTGCCAAATGCGTCAGTGGTATAAGTTGCCGATGCCAATGTAGAGCTATCGTACATGCTCATCATCGACACCTTGACAGATTTGTTGGGGATGACATTGTCGGCAGACGACAACAGCGCCACCCAACGCACAGTGTCGCCGGGCATGTAGACCGGGCGGTCGGTGGTTATGCTGCTCGACGTTGCATCAACATCATCGCTGTTTGATATCACTCTCAAATACACATCGCCAAAGTCTTGGCTCACACCGTTTTGTATGAGGCGCACATTGCCGTTTATGTCTGTGGGAAATTTGGCAACGCCGGTTTGGTCGGTGATTGATGTGGCAAGCGTCTTTTTTGTATTATATATGGCGACAGAGACATTTGGCAGCGACTCGCCGGTGACTGCGTCAACAACATGCACGGCGGCATAGTTGACATTGCTCACCACTTGCGGCAAAGCTTTAACGGCGTTTACGGTGAACGTAGAATAATCGTCGTCGGCAACAGATGCGCGTATTTGGTATGTGCCTTGCGGCAATGAGAATTGCAAAGTTGTGTCGGAAGCGGCGGGATAATTGCGGTTTATGGCATATTCTTTAGTAGTAATCTTTTTTGCACCCGACATCACTGTCAGGGTCAGCCGCTCAACGTTGCGGATATTGCTAAGGTTAAGGTCGAAAGCACGATCGGCAGCTACGGTGCTCGGCAACTGCAAACGCAAACGCGGTTTGAGCGCACGGTTAAGCAGCTCTTGCACAGCATTTTCCGTCCACGTGCCTTGCACCTCAGGCTGTGCACTCTGCAATTGCGACACAAACAACTCTGCGCCATAGTCGTCGAGTCGGCTGTCGGTGAAATTGATAGCTGCAAGATATTGGAAGGCTACGGCAGCGTTTGAACGATAGTCTTGCGGTGTGTCGAAATACAAGTGCATCAGTTCGGCAAAGCTTGAACTTTGCGACAAAGCGCGTGCTTGCCAGTTGCACCAAGCCGCACTATATTTGTCGTGGCGGGTAAGCACATCGGCGTGCACACGAGCGGTGAGTGCATCGTCGTGAGTGAAGTTTGTGAGTATCTGCGAGGCTATGAAGTCGGCTTGCGTCGGGTAGTAGCGTCGGCACAAATCGTCGGCAGATACGACTCGCGCCAACTCGACAATATCGGTGCTGGCGGCATTCTGCCACGCAAGGTTGCAGAGTGAGTCGATAACAGCGTTGAACATATCGCCCGACCATTCGGTCATATCTGCCGGACGCGGATTGACTGGCAGTTGCCGACGGTTGTAGACGTAACGGCGCTGACTGTATATATTGTTAATGATAGTTGCAGCATACAAATCGAACAACGCTTTTACGTGCGGCTTCTTTTGCTGCGCGGCAATAGAGAGCACGCGGCGGGCATCGTACTGCATGCTGTCGCCATCAATTGAGCGATTTGCTACGGCAATCTGCATCAGTGCTTGCAAGGTGCCAATGCCATCGTTTGACTTTTGCGACTTTTTTAATGCCTGCTCGGCGTCGGCAATTACTTGGCGCGGATATGCAAAGTCGGGAGCGTTGACATCGGCCTTGGCATGGATAGCTAAGGCGAAGATTGCACAGATGATAAACAACTTCTTCATAAAGAGTAAATGTGTTTAAAATTTCGTGGCAGTGTGAGGTATTTGTGTTTATATAGATATTTGACGCAGAATGAAGGCTAAAGTTTAAAATCGGGCAAAACAAAAAGGAGCGGCTCACGCAACTCCTTTTATTGGGTTTCCAATAGGTACAATTTCTAAGGTAAAAAAGATTGTTTTAGGTTTGCACCACAAAGATAGTGCGATTAAGTCTATCAAGTCAAATATTTTTACATGTTATAAAGCATAATTTTACAGCGCATTCACTGTATTAAAAATTGTATATAACGTTAAAATATTACATATCAGAGCAATACATACCTGCCACATCTTTGTAACAGAAATTTCCCATTGTTAATCTTTGCTAATTTGATTGTTTTCGATGTCAAAATGCTCCAATTTGAGGCTTATTCCGTCGAAAACCGCGTAGGTGAATTGACTGTAGCAATCGCCGAGGATTATAAAACGAGCATTGCTGTCGGGGATGGGACGGTCTATGAGCAGATGACGGTGGCCAATGATAAAGTAGTCGATTGGGTGAGTCTTGACATAATTGCGGGCATAGACCATAGCAGCCTCGTGATCGTCGCCGGCATATTGCGCCTCGCAAGGCTCATCGCCGCGGCTATGCGAACTCCAACTGTGAGCAAATGGCAATATCCAACGCGGATGTATTGACGCGCACAATTTTTGACACACTTTGTTGCGAAATATGCGACGTAGATACTTGAACGAGGTTGGTATCTCGCCCACCCCGTCGCCATGGCTCAGGTAGAACCGTTTGCCGGCAATAGTGTGCACCACATATTCGTCGATAATCTCCACACCAAGCTCGGTTTGCAGGTAATCGAAAATCCACATGTCGTGATTGCCCTTAAACCAATATACTTTCACGCCGGCATCGGTGAGACGCGCAACGGCAGCGAAAAAGCGCACATATCCACGCGGCACAACGGTGCGATACTCAAACCAAAAGTCGAGTATATCGCCCATCAGATAAACGGCTTGCGCATCGGCAGCCATAGCGTCGAGCATGCCCACAATCTTTTGCTCGTGGGCGCGCGGGTTGGCAATATAGTTTGCGCCAAGGTGTGAGTCGCTGAGGAAGTATGTTTTGGTGCGCTGCGTCATTACAGAAAGCCCAATTCGAGTTTAGCCTCTTCGCTCATCATGTCTTTGTCCCACTCGGGCTCGAAGACGATGTTGATATTCACGCCTGTCACGCCGTCAATACTTTCAAGTTTGAGGCGAGCGTCCTCAATGATGAAGTCGGCAGCCGGGCAGTTTGGTGCGGTGAGCGTCATGTCAATATTGAGCTCACCGGCGTCGGTGAGGTCGATTTTATATATCAAGCCAAGGCTATAGATATCTACGGGAATTTCGGGGTCGAAGACAGTGCGGAGCATCTCAACGACCTTCAGTTCGATTGCTGTTTTTTCTTCTTGAGTCATAATATTGCAAAGTTAATTTAATAATTTAAATCTCGCAAGAACGCCGCAAATCTTTTCGCGCGGTGCGAGCGCCAAATTTGTGGGTAATTCAATGAAACGGCATTTCAAATTTGTGGGTAATTCAATGAAACGCCTCAAAAAATTTGTGGGGAATATAAAATAACTTCAATTTAATGTGATTTTAGGGATGAAAAAAAGGAGGAAAGTTATTGTTTTATTGAGGATAAAGTATAACTTTGCAAGGTAAAACAATTAATAATAGATTATGAACCAAATTAAGAAAACCTTACTTCTCATTGCCGCAATTGTTGCAATGGCTACACCGGCAGCTTCCGCCAAAGTATTTTCATTCGGTCCGCGCGTCGGCGTAGGCATCAACGAGATGAAATTTGACAGCAGCGTTATCGGCAGCGACAACCGCACCGGATTTACTGCCGGTCTCGAAGCCGAATTTATGATTCCTGCATTTAATATCGGTGCCGACGTTTCTGCTATGTACGTGCGCCGCAGTGCAAGCTTCCTCGAAGAGAACAACATTTCTACTTCGCAACGCGACTACATCTCAATTCCCGTAGACTTAAAGTGGAAAATCAGCATCCCTGCAGTGGGCGAAGTATTCACCCCTTACATCTTCACCGGCCCCGAATTTTCATTCTTGACCTCAAAAGAAGCCATCAACGAGGCATGGCAAAGCAAAAAAATGAATGTGTCGTGGAATGTTGGTGCCGGCATTCAGCTCTTCAGCCACCTGCAAATTGGCGTGAGCTACGGCTTCGGCGTATCGAAAGCTGCAGAGAAAATCGGCATCACCGAAGGCTCAACCACTATTGAAGGAAAAAATAATTATTGGACAGCAACAGCCGCATGGTTGTTCTAATAAACCGAATACCAAAAGATTAGCCGCAAAGCGAGCCATAGCACACGTTGCGGCTAATTTTTTTCATTAAAAAAACATGCAAAAACATTTGCACAGTACGAAATAAAATCGTAACTTTGCATCGCAAAACCACAAAAGATGGTACCTTGGCCGAGTGGTTAGGCATCGGTCTGCAAAACCGAGCACAGCAGTTCGATTCTGCTAGGTACCTCAAACAAAGCCCGACTCCCTCGGGCTTTTGTTGTATATATGGGTATGGGAAAGTGCAACGACTGACGAAGGTAGACATTCGGGCACGGATAATAGCCAACTGCTATATGAAATATGGCAGTCTCCATGCAATTTTCATGCACTGTCTTTTCGGCTTATGCCCGAGAATGGGTGGCGGAAATTGAGAAGCGGAGCGACGAGTGCCGCTCCGCTTGAGTTATGGTGTGAGAATGATTGGTTAGCGAGTGAATTTGACAGAGCCTTTGTAGTTGCCAATTTGCCAGTTGACGATATAGAGGCCGGCGGGGAGATCGGAAACGTCGATGTCTTCAGCCACGTTGCCCGACTTGAGCAGCTGTCCGGAGATTGTGTATATCTGCATTCTTCCGGTGTTGTATATGCTCTCGTCGTCGGTGCGGAAGTGCAACATTGCTGCGGGCTGATCGTAAGTGAGCATGTACTGCGGGCCGTCAAGAAGGTCTGCATTGCCGGTGACTTCGCGCACGCCCGAGAGTTTGAATTGCCACTGACGATTGGGCTTTGAGTTGTTGTTTTCGTCGCTGGTGTAGGTGATCAGACGTGTGCCGCTGGCAAAGTTGCCGGCATCATTGTTCCACGCGAGACCTGTTTGACGGTTTTGGATAACATAATTATCGGTGTTGGGCACTTCGACAAATGTCCATTCTTGGCGGACGCTGTCGGGATGTGCGTCATAGAGGTGCACCTGTATGCCTTTAGTGTACGTGCCACTTTTGTTAACGGCGATATCACTCATAGCTTGACCTGTGGCATTATTAACGATGCGGTAGTAGCCTTCGTCGGCTGAAGGTTCGAAATACCATTGCTGAGTGTTTGAGTCGCTTTGAGAGTTGAGCACCACAAGCGAGTTACCTGTGCTCACGTCGGCATAAAGATTGGTGTTTGAGTTGACTATATTGTAGAGATAGTTGCTATTGGGAGTGAAGTCGCTTGAACCTTCGGTTGTACCGGGATCGGGATCTGTGCCAGGGTCGGGATCTGTACCGGGATCGGGATCAGGGTCGGTACCGGTGTCGCCTGCAGCCTCAGCGAGGGCGGTGGTGAGGTATTCGCAGTGTCCGGATATGAATTTTTTGAGATATGTTATACCTTCGGCGTAAGTGTTAAACAGCACAATTTCGTTGTAAACGCGCTTGTTGATGGGCCACTTTTGATAGTTGC
>CAZYNO010000063.1:0-10048 GCA_964648845.1 uncultured Bacteroides sp. | reverse complement strand
TAGTTTTGGGGCAACCGATAACTTGCACGCCAGCGTTGTTTGCTTTGTAGTATTCGGCGAGAACGGCAGCGTTGGTGTTAGAGTCGTCACCACCGATGATTACCAATGCAGAGATGTTGAGCTCTTTGAGGATTTCGAGACCTTTGTCGAATTGTGCAACTTCTTCGAGCTTTGTGCGGCCAGAGCCGATGATGTCGAAGCCACCGGTGTTGCGATATTCGTCGATGATATCAGCGGTGAGCTCCATGTATTTGTGATCTACGAGACCGCCGGGGCCCATGATGAAACCGTAGAGACGGCTGTCTTGGTGGATTTTTTTTACACCGTCAAAGAGACCTGAGATAACGTTGTGTCCGCCGGGAGCTTGGCCACCTGAAAGGATCACACCAACGTTGATAGGCTTTCCTGCTACGGGAGCTTCGTTTTTCTCAAAGCGGAGTTCGGGCAGACCGTAAGTTGTGGGGAAGAGTTTTTTGATTTCTTCTTGGTCAGCAACTGATTGAGTGGGAGCACCGGCAACGGCTTTTACGGCACCGGTCAACACAGTAGGTAGCTTGGGCTGATAAGCAGCACGAGCTATTTGAAGAGCGCTCTTTTTCATTATCTTGTTGATTATTAAATTAGTATACGTTGTGTTTTCTGATTGTTGTTTGTTTACCTATTGGCTTTGTCAAGCCTAATGCACTTGCAAAATTACAAAAAAAACGCCTATTATGGAATTTTATCCGTAATAATATTGTGCCGTTTTGCTGTATTAACGGTTAAAACCGGCTGTCTGTTAAGTTAAAAATCTCAAACAAGGCTGCCGGCTGTGACTATGCGCATTTCGTCGGGGTTGAGATATTGCGACGCCATGCGCATTATTGTCTCGGCGTTGAGCGAGTTGATGCATCTGAATTGCGCGTCGAAATAATCGTCGGGAGTGCCCACAAGCGCCTGATTTTGGTAGTAATCCATAATGGCAAACGGCGAGTCGAGAGTCGATGCCAAGTTTGATGTCACAAATCGTTTGAGGCGTGTGAGCTCTTCGTCGCACATAGGCTCGGTGGCGAGCACCTGCAACTCGTGGCGCACTTCGTCGATAACCTCTTGGCTGTGGCCGGTGGCAAACTGCGCATTGATTTGTGCGTGTGCACCTTCGCGCATGCCCATGAGCACCGACGAGATGCCGTAGGTTAAGCCTTTCTCCTCGCGGATGTTGCTCATCAGTCGGCTGCCGAAGTATCCGCCGAGGGCTATCACCGTGAGGCGCAGGTTGATGTAGTCGGGATGGTTGCGCGTGATTGTGGGTATAGATGCCGAGAGTGCATTTTGCAGCGAGTGTTCAACCTCAATGCGTTGCCATTGTGTAGGCTCGGACTGCATGTCGGCGATTTCAAACTTGAAGTCGTCGGCGAGGGTGGGGCGCAGGTTGGCGCTGAATGTGCGCACGGCTTTGAGCAGCGCTTCGTCAATGCGTCCACCGATATAAATGTTTATCTTGCTGTGCTTTGTGCCGAGGTTGTAGGCTTTCACCACGTCTTGATAGCTGATGGAGGCAATTTGCTCCACGCTGTCGGGTTGCAGATAGGGGTGGCTGTTGCCGACTATGAGCTTTGTGGCGGCTTCTTGTGCGAGAGTCGACACTTTGCTGAGCTGCAATCCGCGGCTGTGAGCCGTTTTGATGCGCAGAGCTTCAAATGCATTTTCGGGCAGCACCGCATTGTTGAATATGTCGGCTAAAATGTCGAGCAACTGCGGTGTTGTGCGGTTGAGGCTAATAAGGTCGATAAGCGAGTGATGGTCGGCGGCACGTGCGCGCAGCCAAGCACCGTTAAAGTCGATAGTCTCGGCGAGCGTAGCGCCGTCGATATTTTTGGAGCCTTCGCGTATCAGCTCGGGGATAAATTCGGCAGTGGCAGCGCATCCGTTGAGTGCCGATTGCGATGTGCCATAGTTCCACATCACACAGATGCGGTTTGCAGGCAGTGAACCGTTGTCAATGAGGTGCAGAGTCACACCTCCGGGCATTTCTTCAACAACTTCGGCGGGTATTGACAGACGCTCAAACGGTCGTGTTGCGGGAGGGGTAGTACGGTCAAGCATTGGCGTTGAGATTAGCGAGATATTTTTCGGCGGCTTCGAGGTCGGCGGGAGTGTCGATGCCGATAGTGGGCTTGTCGGTCACGGCAACTTTGATGGTGTAGCCGTTTTGCAACCAGCGCAATTGTTCGAGCGACTCGGCAATCTCAAACGACGATTGCTCTATGCGGCTGATTTCGTTGAGCACATTTGCACGATAGGCATAGATGCCAACGTGTGTGTGAAACTCAACATGGTCTATCCACTCCTGCCACTTGTAGTTGCGCACATACGGAATTATTGAGCGCGAAAAATATAGCGCATTGCCGTTGTGAGCAAACGTAACTTTCACCACATTGGGGTCGAACAGCGCTTCAAATCCGGCTGCCGGGTCAAAGTGGCGGGCGAGAGTTGCGATGTCGGTATTTGCGTCGTCAAAGCAAGCCTTCAGCGCTTCGATTTGCGTGGGGTCGATAAATGGCTCGTCGCCTTGTATGTTTATCACTACATCGGCGTCAGAGCCTACGTTGGCGTATGCTTCGCGACAGCGGTCAGTGCCGCTGCGATGTTCGGTAGATGTCATTACCACTTTGCCGCCGAAGCCTTGCACAGCGTCAAAAATGCGTTGGTCGTCGGTAGCCACAACGACGTCGTCGAGCACGGCCGACACGCGTGTGTACACGCGCTCAATCATCGTTTTGCCGCCCAACATTGCCAGCGGTTTTCCCGGAAAGCGCGTTGATGCATATCGCGCCGGAATTATACCTATAAATTTAGTCATATATAGTTTATATTTAATTCAGTATAGCTCAGTGTAGTTCAGCCGATACTTTTTACTCTTTACTTCTTACTTTTTACTTTTTCCAAAGTATGTTGGCAATAGCATGCTGCCAAGCACAATGTAGACATAGTAGCTCACCACTCGCCACGCCAAAGCCAATATAACCGCCATGCCGGCTGCCGGAAGCAAGTCGCCATAGTATTCGGTGAACAGCCATTCGCTCACACCGCTGCCGCCCGGTGTGGGAGATATCATCAATATTACCCACACCACAAACTGCCTGCCGAATATCAGCAATCCCGAAGCTTCGGGCGCAAATCCCCAGAACAGGGCATTCACAACAAGATAGCGCGAAAACCACGACACCACTGTGGCGCCAAACACATTGAGCCACCATCGTGTGGTGCATGTGCGCAATTCGTGCGATGCATGCACCATATTGTTGGCGGTGCTGAATGCATCGCGACGCCATCTGCGCAGACGTTTGTACATGAACACGCGCTTCAAAAATCGCGCTACGGGCTTGGGCTTAACTATAATGCCCATAAACAAAATTCCAGCCCAAATCACTATGCCGGCATATACCAGCCAAAACACCACTTCGATGCCTTGATTTAGAGCACCGCCCGATGCCGTGGCAAACAAATCTTTTGTTGGCAGCACAAGCATAATTATCGGGCAGAACACCACAAAAAACATCTCGTCGAGAAACAGTGTGGTCAGTGTCAGTGTTGTTGCTCTGCCCAGCGACACTTTGTCGCGGTTGAGATAGAATATGGCGAAAGCACTGCCACCCATTGCCGAGGGCGTGATGGCCGATGTGAATGCGCACATAAGGTCTACGCGCAAAGCCTTAAGCCACGACAGGGTGGGCGCGGCTATGGTGTGAAAACGCCACGTCAAACCAAAATCGCGACCTGCCATGAATACCCATGCCAGGGCAAATCCGGCTATCATGCGGCCGTTTATCTTGAAGTCGGCAAAATTGTTGGCCGCAAACTCGTCGTGAAACAGCCAAGCCGTCACCGCCAGTCCTATCAGCACCGGCAATACTGCACGCATGAGTAGTCTGACGGCCTTATTCATCTTATGAGAGTAATGCTTTGATTAGTTGTTCGGTTGCTGCTGCCGGATTTTCGCTGCTCAGCAGCTTTGCTCCGGTGACAACGCCGCTGGCTCCGGTTGAGCGGATGACGGCAATGTCGAGGCAGTTGAAGTTGCCGGCAAGCACGATGGGTATTTTGCAATCCACCGAGCGCACCGTGTCGATAAGCTCTTTGGCTTGCTCTGCCGACAGCGACTCGGCGATAGTCACATAGTCCACGTCAAGCTTTTCGAGCGTAGGCACACCTTGAGCCGAAGTTACAGTCACGCCGATAATAGGCTCGGCTCCGTATTCTTGGCGCAGCTGACGCACATTCACTCCCGAGTCGTTGAAGTGCACGCCGTGCAGCCCAAACTCTTTGGCGAGCTCCATGCGGTCTTCAATGGTGAGTATCACACCGTTCTCGCGGCACAGCGGAGTTATCTCTTCGATAATATTGCGTATTTCGTCGTCAGCAGCGTCGGGCAGACGTAGCTGCACCCACGAGCATCCGCCTTCACTTGCCGCCTTCACTTGCTCGGCAATCGAATATTTATCTGATTTTTCGGCTATAAATTGTAACATTGTGTAGTCGGATAGGTTTATTGTTCTTCTGCAAAGTTAGCACTTTTTCTTGATACACCAATGCCAAAAAGTGCATAGTCGTAGAGCACGGGGTCGTCGGGGTTGAATTTGCGCAAGGTCTCGGTGAGCTCGAGCACCGCGCGCTTGTCGTTTGCACGGCGTTGCAGCAGGCCCAATTCGCGCGACACATTGCCAACGTGCACATCGAGTGGTATGTATAGCTGCGACGGCTTGAGAGTTTTCCACACGCCGAGGTCCACAATGCCGTCGTTGCGCACAAGCCAGCGCAGAGCCATGTTCACACGCTTGAGTGCTGTGTTGTCGAGGTTGAGTGGCAGACAACGACTGTCGGCAACGCCGTTGTTTGCTGCGGCAAGCTCACTGTTGAGCGCGTTGACAAGATGCCACGACGGCAGCTCGGCCGACGGTGCTCCGCAAGCCACGGCAAAATCTTCGAGCGACGCATGGCGGCTGTATATAGCATGCAGCCCGCGCAGATAGTGACGCAGATTTTTGGCAAAAAATGTGCGGTGTATGTTCATGTCGGGCAAATCTTCATAGCCCTCGTCTACAACATAGCGATACGGCTGCCAATCCATAAGTTCAAACATGCGAGAGCAATCGCGACAAATCATTGTGCGATTGCCCCACGCCAGCGTTGCACTCAGCAACGCTGCTATCTCTATGTCTTGCAGCTTCTCAAACTTGCGTGGAAACTGCACAGGGTCGGCGCTGATAAAATCGGTAGAATTTATTCGGTTCGCCTCAAAGTCTAAAAGCTCTTTGAGCTCCGACGAGCTCATGTCTTGGCTTGTTTTCATGTGGATTATATGCGATTTTTAAGATTTCACGACAGTCGGCTACTTTTTGAGCAGCTGCAGCTTGTGGCGAGTGCCGTTGATGTAGATGCCTTGTGCGGGGTTGACAATGCGGCGGCCGTTCAAATCGTACCATTCTTTGTTGTCAGCCTTGTCGGCATTCACATCTTCAATGCCGGTCTCAATGTCGTCGGTCAGCAAGATAGCGTCGGCTTCGTCGTTCGACTCAAGATAAGCGCTGTTGGGCTGTATTGTTGTCGACGTATCATGCACCAATTGCAATGTGCCGTCAGTGTTGAGCTGCATCTCAGAGATAGAGACATCTGATAAAATAACGTTGGTGCCCGACAACAAATTGTGTATGATTGAATATTCCACCTCGTCGTCGGTGCTGATAGCCAAGGTTAGTGAGGTCGCGCCCGATGTGCTGTGCACCAGCACCGGAGTGCTTGCCGGCAAAACCGTGCCTTCAAGCTGAGCCATCACCACACTGCCGTCGGTCTTGATGTGGTCGGCAACATAAAATTCCACGTCTTCGGGCATCTTCACCGGACACGGCAACTGGATGAGTGCATAGCCGCCGCTGTTGAGTGTGATACCCGAAATTTCGTTCACTTCTTCAAAGTACCACTGCTCTGAGTCTTCTATCTCGCCGTAGGGCACTAATGCTGTGTTGCCGGCACTGGTGAGCCTCAGAGAGTTGGCTGCGGTTTTCAGCCTGAAACGTTTGTCGAAGTCGCCCATAGGTTCAATCTCATAGACTGTGGCGTTGTCGACGGTAGCTGTGACCGGAATTACAGAGCCCGAGCTGTTTGTGCCGAAATATGTGCCTGTGGCTGCGGCTTTGATTTTAACTTGATAGGGGTTTCCGTTGGGATAATCGAATGTGAACAGGCACAAATCTTCTTTGCTGCCGTTCGATGCTTTGCCAAATGTCGGCACTGTGACGCCCGAGGTCATCAGTGTGTTGCTGTTGTTGCGCTGTATGTGCAGATAGTTGGTCAGCGCGTTTGCCGCGGGACGACAATAGTTGAGTATGCGGTAGTAGTGTCCGGCTTGGGGCAGACGAGTCAGCAGGGCTTTCTTATATGCCACTTCAACGTCGGCCAACGAGCCGGTCTCGAGTGCGGCTTTCAAACTTGTGACGTCGTAGTTGCCTGTCATTCCGGCAATATTGGCGTCGCTTGCGTCAAAAGCCTCAACCTTGGCAACAAAATCGCGGTAGGGCTGCAATGCTTCCTCAAATTTCTCCTTGATAGCTGCGAGTATCGTGGCGTCTTCTTCGTCGGTGAGTTGGCGGTCTGACGTCATAAACGTGAATATCATATTGTTATCCTCGGTGACGTCGTCAAGATACACGAAATACGAATTGCTCGAGCTCAGTCCCATTAAATACTCTCCGCAGTCTATCACCCAACCGTTGAGGCGGTCAAGGTAAAGCAGTCGCACGTCGGGCACTGTCTCAAGGCTTGTTATGGCAACATTGTTTGTTGTGTCGGGCGCAAGAAAAGCCTTGGTGCCGAGGTTGTATATGTAGTCGGTGTTGCGGTATCTGTACACAACCCAATGTTTGCTGTCGTCAAGAGCTAAAAGGCTTGAAGTTACACCATCGTCGGCTGATGCTACAATCAGACCATCATCGTTGTAGATGTTGAGCACTGTCGGCTGTGCAAATTGCTCGGCTTTGGTGATGTAGTCAGCGGCTGAAACTGTGGCGCTGCAGAGTGCTATTGCTGCTACTGCGGCTATATTGTGATATATGTGTTTCATAACTGTTTGCTTTATTTAGCTATTGAATTTAGGTCGGCTTCTTCGAGCGGACGGTCGTTGGGTATATCCGGTGTCTTGAATTGCGGCAACGCGGCGTTGGCAATTTTAAGCACCAAATCGTCGTCCATAGTCTTCCACTCTTTCTCGGTAGCCATGTTGTCCATATCGGTCTTGATTTCGTCGAACATGTCGGCCATCATCACGTAGTAGTATGTGCCGTAGTCGCCGATTTCGATAGCAATGTTGCGGAAATAACCGAATTTCTCAAAGAATGGGTAGAGGTTGTAGTGACATATTTCTGATGCCTTGACCATGTAGTTGAGCATGAACGGCAGTGTATTCTGGTTTTGGTTGCTTGATGCCGTGATATAGCCGTTCTTTATCCACACCGATGTGGGATATTTCTCGGCAAACGCAGCATAAGCATTCTTGTCGCCGTTTTGTGCGCGAGCCAAAAGCTCATATTTATTCATTTGGTCGATGGTGTGTTTTGCGGTGTTGCGCAGCGACTCGTAGAGGTCTTGTGTGTAGTCTTCGTAGTAGTCGTCTGCGGCGCGAGTGTCTTCGCTCTGCGGCTCTGAGAAGTAGCAGTGTAGCATGAAGCACGGTGCCAAAGTCTCTTCAACGCCAACCTCGTTGTTGCCCACGGCAAGCATCTTGTCGTCGAGTGCGGTGATTGTTGAGTCTTGAGCCAAGGCAAAGTCGCGTATAGCCGGACACCATTTGAAAGCACTCTCGGCGTGCAATGTGGCATTTCGGCGTGCACTGCTCACCTTGCCGGGATAGCCGGTGTTGCTCGAGTCGAGGAAGTGGTTGCGTGCCGAGTTCCAAGCGTTGAGCACGCGGCCGCCCGAATAGCCCATGTGCAGCACGTTGTAGCATGAATTCATGTTGTTCGACACTTCGCCCATGCCGCCCCACGCAAAGTAGGGATGCATTTGGTGTTGGTGTCCCCATTCGTGCGACAGACCCCAAACAACGTCGTCGTCGCGATACATAATGTTACTCGGACTGCACACACGGTCTTGAGTGTTGTACATGAACGTTACTCCCATGCCGCCTTGATACATGTAGAAGTTGTAGTTCACGTAGGCAAGGGTATGGTTTTTGGGCACCATGCCGTATTTCTCAAAGCCGAGCAAACGATGCTCCCAAGCGATGAGGATGTCGAGTGAGTTGACATACCGCACGTATTCGCCTTTGGCGTATGTTTTGAGTGCATTCACTTCCCACACCGATTGCACCTTGTCGCCAAGACAGTCGACGGTGGCGTAACATGCATTGTTGAGCACTGCTTGGTTTTCGTCGTTGGTCTTGTGGTTGCTGATAATACCGTTGGCCTTGGCGCCTACGATGTGAACTGTCACTGTCGGCGGCACTTCTTTTGCTGCTCCAACATCGTTGTAGTTGCAGATATATGCTAGACCGTCCCAGTCTGACGTCTTGTTGATGATATTTACACCGTTGACAAGCGTGAAACTTTCGCTCGAGAAATATTTGCCGACGTCAACTTTCCAGCCTATGCAGCGCATTGTTATTGACGATTTGGTGTCGTCGAGACCGTCAACAATCACCACATACTGCCCTTTTGACATCATGGCTCCGGTGACGCCTTCAATCTGGCTGTAGAATTTGCCCGGGGTGCTCCATTCGTTTGATAACGTGTTGTAGCTCTTGACGGCTTGGTGCGAACTGATTTTGCCGTCGGATGTATATTCGCCCGACTTCATCAGCTGGGCAAGTCGCTTCAAGAACGGGTCTTGTATGGCTTCAATTTCGTCGTCGGTGATATCCGATTTGAGTGCGGTGAGCATCGAGTCGGTGAAGTATTCGGCTACTTCTTGGTCCCAGCTCTTTGTTGTGCCGTCGTCGGCAGCGTCCGACCCTTCAAACTTCATCTCGGCGCATGCGGCAAAGTTTTTTGTCGCCGAGTCGCCGTTGCCTGAGTGAATGACGAATTTAACCGATACTACGTCTTCGCGAAATTCTTCGGGTACGGGGATGATTGACACGTTCGACGAGCCATTGAAGTTGTATGTGTTCACTAAAATGTAGTCGCTGTCGGTTGAACGCTTCATATACACATCAAACTCTTTGAAGTTGCCGTTTGTGCCCTCGTTGCGCGGGTAGTAGTATATGTTGGTGAAATTGTGTATGCCTTTGAAGTTGTAAACGAGCACCGGCCACGACGATGAGTCGGCGGGGTCGAAGCCGCTCCAGTTGCTATGGTAGATGGTTGACGGATTGTTGTCGTACGTCTTGCTGATGCCGGCGCCGCCTTCGGTCGATGAGGCTGTGGCTGATATCACCGTGGCATATCGACATGAATATTGCGCTTTCGCGCCCATACCAAATCCGGGTTGTAGCACGGTGAATGTGGAAGTGTGGTTTTTGTAGTCAACCAAACTGACTGTGCCTTTACGTTGACCGTCGCCAAGGTTGTCGGTTGCCGTCACGGTGAGTGTGCCGTCGTCGTCTACCTCTGCGCTGAGCCAGTCGCTCGATGTGGCTGTGTAGGTGATGCGTGAGAATGTCTCAACACTCGTGCTGCACGATTTGTAAGACTCAAGTGTTACTGTACCCGGGCTAAGAAATAGCACCGAGAATGGAGTTGCCGGTAATTGACTTTGGGCACTAAGATACGGTGTCGCGGCAACAAATGTACACGCTGCTAATAGTGCGCAGCGCAATGTTCGCCATGTATTCATCTTCTTTCCTAATATAAGTGTAGACAAGGATTCTTGTGGTCTGAAATTGCATTATGCATGGCAAAAGTACTTATAACTTTTCTTATTGCCAAACTTTTACTTAAAAAATCGCAAATTGCCGCCGTTTTTCACACAAACCGTTAAAATTAAAAAAAAAGCATCGAATTTTCATTCGATGCTTTGGTGGGGTGAACAGTGGGGGTCGAACCCACGACCTTCGGAACCACAATCCGACGCTCTA
>CAZYNO010000062.1:0-10191 GCA_964648845.1 uncultured Bacteroides sp. | reverse complement strand
GCTCTTGGCTCTTCATTGAGGGGTCGCCAATCATGCCTGTAGCACCGCCAACGAGAGCAATGGGACGGTGTCCGGCACGTTGGAAGTGTTTGAGCATCATCACGCCAACAAGGTGTCCGATGTGCAGGGAGTCGGCAGTGGGGTCGATGCCCAGATATGCCGTGGTCATTTCTTTGTTGAGCTGTTCTTCAACGCCGGGCATCATAGAGTGTATCATGCCACGCCAAGTCAGTTCTTTAATAAAGTCCATATTGGTTTTATGTGTGTATTGCGTTATTATTTTTCGAGTTTAGCCAAAGCCTCGGCGATGCGACGCATAGCCTCAACGATGTTTTCGTCGGAGGTGGCGTAGCTGAGACGAATGTAGCCGGGAGCGCAGAAGGCGGCACCGTCGACGGTAGCCACGTGGCCTTCTTCGAGCAGATACATTGCCAAGTCGCCCGAGTTGTTGATTTTGCGGTCGCCGTAGTGTGTGCCGTAGTAGGCTGTCACTTCGGGGAAGAGGTAGAATGCGCCGTCGGGACGGTTAACTTTGATGCCGGGGATTTCTTTTGCCAATTTCACCACCAAGTCGCGGCGACGTTCAAAAGCTTTGCGCATTTCTTCTACGCAATCTTGTGAGCCGGTGTAGGCTGCTTCGGCTGCTTTTTGTGCGATAGATGAAGCGCCCGAGGTGTATTGACTTTGCAATTTAGAGATGCCTTTTGCCAGCCAAAGCGGAGCAGCGCAATAGCCAATGCGCCAGCCGGTCATGGCGTAAGCTTTCGACACACCGTTGATCACTACAGTGCGGTCGGCGATAGCGGGGAATGAGGCGAGAGATGTGAAGCTGCCGGTGAAGTTGATGTGCTCATAGATTTCGTCGGCCATAACGATGATTTCGGGATAGTCAGCCAAAACGTCAACCAAAGCTTGCAATTCGTCGCGAGAGTAAACGCTGCCGGTGGGGTTTGAGGGCGAGCAGATGAGCACCATGCGAGTTTTGTCGGTGATAGCTGCGCGGAGTTGTTCGGGAGTCACTTTAAAGTCGTTCTCAATGCCTGCGGGCACAGTAACTGTCACACCTTCGGCAAGTTTCACC
The DNA here is from genome assembly GCA_964648845.1 of uncultured Bacteroides sp. Lineage (GTDB taxonomy): Bacteria > Bacteroidota > Bacteroidia > Bacteroidales > Muribaculaceae > CAG-873. Next base: position 9,110 of record CAZYNO010000062.1, on the reverse strand, counting down.
ATCTCAACGTAGCTCACCCAAGCCGGGGTGGGGATCACAACCTCGTCGCCGGGGTTCACGATAGTGAGTATTGCATTGCAGAGAGCTTGTTTTGCACCGTTGCCGACAATCACTTGGGCGGGGGTAAAGTCGAGGCCGTTTTCGTTTTTGAGCTTATCGCAGATAGCTTGGCGCAGCGACATGTATCCGGGCACCGGAGTATAGAATGTGAAGTTATTGTCAACTGCATCTTTAGCAGCCTGCTTGATGTGGTCGGGAGTGTTGAAGTCGGGCTCGCCAACTGAGAGGTTGATAACGTCTACGCCTTGAGCTTTAAGTTCTTGGCTTTTTTGTGACATTGCCAGAGTGGCAGACGCAGCAAGCGATGCCACGCGGATTGATACGTTTTGGTTATTCATTGTTGCTATGAATTGAGTAAATTGCAATATTTTACGGCAAAATTACAAAAAATCTCCACATCTAACAAACAGATTTATTTCATTCAATTATATCTACTCCTTTTAATGTTGCGAAATAGTCAATTTTTGAGCTTTAGCCGTACATCAGCGAGTGACTACAAAAACGGGAAGAAAAACAGGTGTATTTGTTTGGAGAGCATAGAGCGCAAAGCCTTGTTTGCTTTTGTTATTTGCGCTTCGACGGTTTTCACCGATATCCCCAATTCGTCGGCTATAGCAGCGTTTGTCAGGCCGTCGCGCTTGCTGAGAATGAATACTTTGCGGCAGCGGTCGGGTAGGGCGTCGATGGCACGCCACAGTGCGGCATCGCGCTCGGATGTGTCGATAGCCTCATCGTTGACAGCGTCGCAGTCGTCAATGCTGCATGTGGCGCGACTGTTGCGCAGATGCGACACTGCAAGGTTGTGCACAGTGCGATACATGAAGGCTTTCATGTTGCCTATCACCAGGCCGTCTTCACTCACCATTTGCCATGCGCGCTCAAAAGCGTCCTGCACAATGTCCTGCGCCTCATCACTGTTGTTGACGAGGCGTAGCGCATACATGCCCAATGGCAAATAAAGACTGTGAAAGTGCTTTTCGAAGTCTTTAATTCTCATTATTTAGTTTAGTGTGTCGAATATGCGATTGCGAGCTATCAAGCAAGCACCGATAAGTCCGCCGTCGTCACCGTGACGCGACAGAGTGATTTTTGTGTCTTGGTTTACGAGGTTGAGAGAATAAAGGCGCACGGCCGAGCGTATGGGCTGCAGTAGATAGTCGCCGGTGACAGCTAATACGCCGCCGATGATAACTTTTTCGGGGTTGAACACGTTGATGAGTCCGGCAAGCCAACGGCCGAGGGTTTTGCCCATCTCCTCAACCACCTCAATGGCGAGCAGGTCTTCGCGCTGCACGGCTTCGAGAGCGTCGTTGAGCGTGATTTTGCCGTTTTGCTCATAGCGGTCGGCAATCACCGAGTTGGCTCCGGCTTGCAGACGTTCGGTGATTTTGCGCACGAGTGCCGAGCCCGAAGCTTCGGTCTCCAGGCAGCCTTTTTTGCCGCAGTGGCATATCACCTCGTTGTCGCAGGTCACCATGTGGCCGAATTCGCCGGCGAACCCCGATTTGCCGGTCACGATTTTGCCGTCGATGACGGCGCCGAGGCCGAGACCCCAGCTGAGGTTTATGAATAGCAGGTCGCGCTCGTCGCGGTTGTTGTTGCACAGATATTCGCCGAGAGCCATGGCTCGGGTGTCGTTTTCGATGCAGACGTATGCTTTGAGCTTGCGCGAAAGTATGTCGGTGAGCGGCTCTTCTTCAAAGTTGAAGCGGCTGTAGCTGTGCCCGGTTTTGGGATTTACGCGGCCCGAAATATTTACGTTTATCATTGCTATGCGCGAACGAGGCACTGTCAGCGAGTCGAAAAACTCGTTAATCATGCCGCAGAGCTTGTCGAGAGCTGCCGGAGAATTTTCATACTCATAGGGCAAATCGTTTGCTTGAGTCACCATTTGACCGGTGAAATCGACCACGCCGATAGAGACGGCATTATTTTTAATGTCGACACCGCCAAAATAGCACGACTCGGGATTAAGTCCGTAGAGCGAGGGATGTCGGCCGCCGGCAGTTTCGAGTTTGCCGCGCTCAATGATGAGGCCTTGTTCGGTCATCTCCTCTACGATTTTAGTCACAGTAGGAATACTCAAATTGAGTTGTCTGCTCAGCTCGGCGAGTGTGGCAAACCCGTTTTGAATATAAAATGCGATAACTTGCTTTTTTACGATTGTGCTCTTTGTATTTCTTTCAAATTCTTCAAGTAGGGTCATAGCAGTTGTTAGGGGTATTACGATTTGTGGCACAAATTAAATAATTTATTTTTATAATAACAAGAAAATTTAAAAATATTTTACCCTCGATTAGCGTAATTTAAGTTTAAATGTGCAAATTGGCGGCTGTGGGCACTCATATACAATAATTTGCGAGGCAATGCGTTATATAATAGTAACAAAACACTCAACTGAAAATGAATTTATCAGCCAAATATTTTCTTGCAGCTTTGGCTTTAGCCTCAACCTCAGTGTTGGCTTCGGCGCAAAGCGACATCAAAAACGACGAGTTCAACCCCATCACCACCGGTGTCACTTCGCAATCTATTGCTCCCGACGCTCGCGCTGCTTCAATGGGTGACCTTGGTGCTGCCACCGAGCCCGATGCCAACTCGCAATATTGGAACCCTTCGAAATATGCCTTTGCATACTCTACCGGCGGCGTTTCGCTCAGCTACACCCCGTGGTTGCGCAAACTCGTCAACGATATTTTCTTGGCTAACCTTGCCGGATATTTCAAAATTGGCAGCGGCGACAATCAGGCGGTGAGTGCTTCGTTGCGCTACTTCTCGCTCGGTGAGGTGTCGAGCTCCGACCAATCGGGCGTTGCAGCGCAGACCCTCAACCCCTACGAAATGTCAATCGACTTGGGATACTCACGCAAACTCTCCGAAAAATATTCAATGGGCGTAGTGTTCCGCTACATCTATTCTGACCTTGGCTTTAGCGACTCTTACTCGGGCGACCAAAGCACCGGCGCCTCGGCCTTCTCTGCCGACATTTCAGGTTACTATCAAACTTATCCCGTGATTGGCCGCAGCGAGTGCCAATGGGCTTGGGGTTGGAACATCTCAAATATCGGTACGAAAGTGTCGTACGACAATGGCAACTATCCCGCATTCTTGCCCACAAACCTTCGTCTCGGCACATCGTTCACATTCCCCCTCGCCGACTATCACAACCTCTCAATCAACCTTGACGCCAACAAACTTCTTGTGCCCACGCGTCCTCGCGAAAGCGACTTCGACACAAGCACACCCGAAGGTCAGGGCGAATATACCGATGCTCTCCAAGAGTGGGAAGATATGTCGCCCATCACCGGCATATTCAAGTCGTTTACCGATGCTCCGGGTGGATTCAAAGAGGAGTTGCGCGAAATAACCTGGAGCTTTGGTGCCGAATATAGCTATAACAACCAATTCTTCTTGCGCGCCGGCTACTTCTACGAAAACAAAAATAAAGGTAACCGTCAATATTTCGGCCTTGGTGCAGGTTTCTCGCTCAACATTGTGCGCCTCGACGCATCATATATGTTGGCAACAGCACAAACATCGCCCCTCGACCAAACTTTGCGCTTCAGCTTGACATTCGATATGGACGGCTTGCGCGACCTCATCGGCAAAAAGAAAAAATAATCTACTATGAGAATAGGCAACGGATTTGATGTGCATCGCCTTGTTGAAGGCCGCAAATGCATTATCTGCGGTGTTGACATACCGCACAGCCTCGGCTTGCTTGGCCACAGCGATGCCGACGTGGCTCTCCATGCGCTTGCCGACGCTCTGCTCGGCGCTGCAGCCCTCGGCGATATCGGCAAACATTTTCCCGACACCGACCCGCGCTACAAGGGCGCCGACTCACGACTTTTGCTGCGCGAAGTGGTGCGCCTCATCAGCGAGCGCGGCTACAAAGTAGGCAATGTTGATATCACCATCATAGCCCAGGCACCTAAGATGTCGCCGCACATTGAGGCCATGCGAGCAAATGTTGCCGCCGACCTTGGCGTAGACCTCGACTGTGTGAGCGTCAAAGCAACCACCACCGAGCGTCTTGGCTTCACCGGTCGCGGCGAAGGCATAGCAGCCCAAGCTACGGCACTTCTGCTCTGAAATGAAAGTTATACGCAACAACATATTGCCACTCGGACATTATGATGCCATAAACCTTTTCGGCGTGATTTTTGCAAAGACCAACACCAATATTACCCCGCAATTATTAAATCACGAAAAGATACACTCACAACAAATGCGCGAATTGTTGTGGGTGATTTTTTATATAGCCTATATCGTGGAGTGGCTGGTGCAATTGGTGCGCTGCCGCTTCGATGCCCATGCTGCCTACCATGCCGTGTCGTTTGAGCGCGAGGCATACGCCCATCATTCCGACCTCACATACCTGTCTCGCCGCCGCCCCTTTGCCCACTGGCGCAGCTAACTCCGGCGAAAAGTTGCAATTTTGCCCGTAAAACACTGGAAAAAGTTGCAAAAACATTTGCAAAATACTGGAAAAAAGTTGTAATTTTGCCTCGAAAACATTGGCAAAAAGTTGTAACTATGCTTACTCGTAAGATTATAAACAAGCTTGATTTGTGGTATCAATCAGGACATTACAAAGCCCCATTGCTATACGGAGCTCGTCAAGTTGGAAAAACTACAGCCGTTCGCGAATTTGCAAGCCGCCATTACAAGCATTTGGTTGAGGTGAATTTTGTGAAGCACCCTATGGCAATTAAGGCTTTTGACGGTGATTTGACAACATCGACAATTGTCACAAACCTGTCTGCGATGGGCTTCGGCCCATTTGTGCAAGGCGAGACACTGTTGTTTCTCGATGAGATACAAGAATGTCCCAATGCTCGCACTGCGCTAAAATTTCTTGTTGAGGATAATGTTTATGATTATATTGCGTCGGGTTCGTTGCTCGGCATAAATTATAAGCCTGTCACTTCTTATCCTGTTGGCTACGAGTTGCGCTTCGATGTGTATCCTATGGACTTTGAGGAGTTTCTGTGGGCAAAAGGAGTGTCGTCGGATGTTGTAAATGTTATTGTTAATGCTTACAACAAGCTGACTCCGGTGCCTGATTTTGTGCATGAGCAAATAAGCCGCTTTTATCGCGAATATCTTGTTGTTGGAGGTATGCCTGAGGTGGTGCAGCAATTTGTATCAAATCCCGATTTTGCCGAGGTGGTGAAGGCTCAGCGCTCAATATTGTCAACTTACCGTGCCGATATTTCAAACTATGCCGGGCGACAAGCCCCGCTGGTGAAGCGTGTGTTTGATGCTTTGCCCTCACAGTTGGGTAAACTTGATAAGCGATTTGTGTTGTCTACGCTCGAAAAAGGGGCGTCATTGCGCAAGTATGAAGACCCCACGCAGTGGCTCATTGATGCCGGGATAGCTTATTATGCATTCAATACTACCTCTTTCGAGTTGCCTTTTGAAGCCACCGAAAACCGTCGTTTGTATAAATTATATATGGTTGATACCGGCCTTTTGAGCTCGCAGTTGTTGCGAAATATGCAGTTTGATGTGCTCAATGGTGACGTTGATATTAACGAAGGTGCTTTGACCGAAAATTATGTGGCTTGTGTGTTGGCGTCAAATGATATTTCGCTGCACTATTTCGATAAGAAAAGCAAGATGGAACTCGATTTTATCGTAGCCGATGATAATGCTATCACGATAATCGAAGTGAAGTCGGGAGCAAACTACAAAAAGCATCCTTCGCTCAATAGCGCACGTGTGGCACACGGTTCGCGCATAAATCGTTGCATCGTCTTTTCGAAGAATAATCTTGAGGTAGACGATGGCATACTTTACCTTCCCTTATATATGGCTCCATTGATAATGAAGAGCAATCTGTGACGTGGAGCGTGGATTAGTAGTCGCGGGTGATGATGTAGTTGAGGAGGTCGATGAGGCGGGTTTTTGTTTGCGAGGGGGCGAAGATGCTGAGCACTTGCTCGGCTTCGTCGCGCATTTGCTGCATGGCAGAGTAGGCGTAGTCTATGCCGCCGTTGTTGCGAGCGTATGCCATGAGTGTGTCTATCTCATCGTCTGAAAGGTTTTCTTTGCCGACGAGTTCGAGCATTGCTGCATGGTCGGGCGCCGACTCGTTGAGCAGCACGTGTAGCAGCGGAAGGGTAATCTTGCCTTCGCGCAAATCGTTGCCGGTGGGCTTGCCAACTTTTTCGTCGGTATAGTAGTCGAAAATATCGTCGCGCACTTGGAAACACAGGCCCAACAACTCGGCAAAGCGAGTGAGTGCTTGTGTGCGTTCGTCGTCAACATTTTGAGCGTAGCAGCCCATAGCGGCGCATGCGCTGAACAGAGAGGCAGTTTTAAACTTGATAACTTTGTAGTATGCGTCCTCCGAGAGAGTGTGTTGGCGTGCGTTGTAGATTTGGTTGAGCTCGCCCACACTGAGCTGTTTGCCAAGGCCGCAAAGTTGGTTGATGATGTTGATGTTGCCGGTTGAAATGGCAAGCTGCATGGCTGTCGACACGTAGAAGTCGCCCACAAGCACCGCAATATGGTTTTGCCACACAGCGTTGATGGTGGGCTCGCCGCGGCGAGTCTCAGAGTCGTCAACTACATCGTCGTGCACAAGCGAGGCATTGTGGAGCAGTTCGACTGATGCCGCAGCATCAATAACGCTTTGATTTATATCGCCCAACATGCTTGCGCAAAGCATCACAATCATTGGGCGTATCATCTTGCCGCCATTCTTGAGATTGGCGTTGATAATTTGTTGCAGCATAGGGTTGTCGGTAGACAAACTACCAACAATTCGACTGTGCAGACGGTCGAAGTCTGGTGCAAAAGCTGTTCGTATGGTCTCGAGTGCTGTCATAAGATTGTGCAAAATTACTAAACTTTTTGATAATGTGTGCTTTTTTCGCCCAAAAGTTAGTAATTTTACACATCTAAAATGATATCATAACTTTTATGGAAGAAAAAAAGCTATTTTTGCTCGACGCATTTGCACTTATTTACCGCGCTTACTACGCCCTGATACGTGCCCCGAGAGTTACCTCCGACGGCCGAAACACTTCGGCTATCTACGGATTTTGCAACACTCTCGACGAAATTATGCGCAAAGAGAACCCTGCATATATGGCGGTATGTTTCGACCCTCCCGGCGGCAAAACATTCCGTCACGAGCTTTATCCCGAGTATAAAGCTCAGCGCGACAAGCAGCCCGAAGACATCACAATGTCTATACCATATATCAAGCAAATTATTGAGGCTTACGGCATTAAGGTTGTTGAGAAGCCCGGATACGAGGCCGACGACGTTATCGGCACACTCTCCGTGGCTGCCGAAAAAGCCGGACTTACAACCTACATGATGACGCCCGACAAAGACTATGGCCAGCTTGTTACCGACAAAGTGTTTATGTATCGTCCCGCCACAAAAGGCAACGGCGTGGAGCTTCGCACCCCTGCCGAAGTTTGCGCGAAATATGGCATCAAATCGCCAAAGTTGGTCATCGACCTGCTGGCTCTTGAAGGCGACGTCAGCGACAATGTGCCCGGCTGCCCCGGCGTAGGCGAAAAAACCGCTGCCAAACTCATCAACAAGTGGGGCGATGTTGAGGGCTTGCTTGCCAATGTTGACAAACTCACCGGCGCACTGCAACGAAACGTGTCGGAAAACATTGAGCAGATACGCTTCTCAAAAACACTCGTCACAATCAAGACCGATGTGCCCCTCGACGTCACTCCCAACGACTTGCGCCGCCAAGAGCCCGATTGGGCGCGTCTGCGCGAGTTGTTAACCGACCTCGAATTTAAGACAATGATTTCGCGCCTCAAACCGGCTCCCGCCAAACCCGAGGCAGCTGTGCCGGCGCCGCCTAAAGTGTCTGCCGAACCCGCGGCTGACGGCATGGGCTCGCTCTTCGACTTTGACGCGCCCGAAGCTGAAGACGATAAATCAACCACATTCGACACAGCAATGCTTACTATTGCCCGCTCTGCCGAAGATGTGGAGGCTATCACTGCCGACAAAATGCTTGCCATATCGGTGTATGCCGTGGGCGAGGAAGCAATGACCGCCGACCTTGTGGGCGTGGGCTTGTGCACCACCGACAAATGCCACTACGTGCCGTCGATGTTTGTCGGCGCACTAAAACCTTTGCTTGAGCGTGCCGACTTGTGCATAGTGAGTCACGACGTGAAGCGCGACATAATCATCTTGCGCCGCCACGGCATTCAGCTCACCGACAATTATTACGACACTGCCGTAGCACACTATCTGCTCAAGCCCGAAATGAAGCACGACTTGCCCGAAGTGGCGATGACATATCTCAAACTGCGTATGCACGACTACGAACTCAGCGCCACTGAGCGCAAAAAGCAGATGAAGGTATCAGACGACGAGATAGCCGCAAATGTCTCTGCCCGAGCCTATGCCGTGATGCAGCTGCACCCCGTGCTGCAAAGCGAACTGCAAGCCGACGGCACAGCACAACTTATGGCCGACATCGAGCTGCCTATGGTGCGCGTGCTCGCCGAGATGGAATGGACCGGCGTGCGCATCGACACCGCCGAGCTCTCAGCAATGTCGCAATCACTCACCGCGCGCATGAACGACCTTGAACAGCAATGCTGGCAGATGGCGGGCGGACAGTTCAACATCAGCAGCCCGGCGCAAGTGGGCGAGGTGCTTTTCGGTCGCCTGCAAATTGATGCTAAAGCCAAACGCACCAAAAACGGTGCGTGGTCAACCACCGAAGAAATTCTCGAAAAATATCGCAGTGAGTGGCCTATTGTAGACCTGATTTTGCAAATACGCGGTCTCAAAAAATTGCTTGCCACTTATGTTGACGCTTTGCCGCGCCTCATCAACCCGGCAACCGGCAAAATACATACCACCTACAACCAGACTGTAACCGCCACCGGCCGACTATCGTCAACAAATCCCAATCTGCAAAACATACCCATACGCACCGACGAGGGCCGCGAGATACGTCGCGCATTCATCGCCTCGCCCGGCAATGTCATTATGAGCGCAGACTACTCGCAAATCGAATTGCGACTTATGGCTGAGATTAGCGG
>CAZYNO010000061.1:0-10240 GCA_964648845.1 uncultured Bacteroides sp. | reverse complement strand
AAGCATGTGGCATCGACTCTAAAGTGTACAGCGGTTTCGCTCTCGGCATGGGCATTGAGCGCATCACTAACCTCAAATATCAGGTTAAAGACTTGCGCATGTTCTCCGAAAACGACACTCGCTTCTTGAACGAATTCACTTCAGCTCACTAAAAAATACATCTGCTTATGAGCATGGCAACGCTCACAAACTGCTTGTTAGTATTTGCCGGAGGAGGCTTAGGTGCTGTGTGCCGATATGGCGTGCAGCATTTGCCCGTATTTACCCATGGCAACTATGCAACAATGTTTGCTAACCTCACCGGTTGCTTGCTCATAGGTGTGCTATGGTCGCTGCTCAGCCATTGGCAGACCGACCGCATGTGGTATCTCTTTCTCGTAACAGGCATACTTGGCGGCTACACCACATTCTCATCGTTCTCGCTCGACACCATGATGCTCTTTCAAGCAGGGCAGTGGTTGCGCGGCACCACGTATGTGTTGCTGTCGGTGTTGGGAGGCCTGGCGTGTTGTGCGCTCGGCATTTTCGTCACCGAGCGACTGTTTAAACTCTGACGGCTATGAAGATTGCTGACCGATATAGCCATGTGCTCGAAGTGTTTCGCCAAGAGATGCCCGTAGCTGAAACAGAGTTGCACTACTCAAATCCGTTTGAACTGCTTGTGGCAGTGATATTGTCGGCTCAATGCACCGACAAACGCGTAAACATCGTAACCCCCGAGCTCTTTCGAGCATTCCCCACACCCGAAAAGTTGGCGCAGGCCGAGCCGCAAGAGCTGTTTGAGTATATCAAGTCGATATCTTATCCCAACAACAAAACGCGCTCGCTCATCGGCATGGCAAATGCACTGGTTGACCGCTTCAACAGTCAGGTGCCAAACAATATCGACGACCTGCTCACCGTGCCCGGCGTGGGCCGCAAAACGGCAAACGTTATTCTTGCCGTGATTTATGGCGAAGCGGCTATGGCTGTCGATACACACGTATTTAGAGTGTCAAACCGCATCGGCTTGACAAACAACTCAAAAACACCCCTCGAAACCGAGAAAACGCTGATGCGCTACATCCCCGCCAACGAAGTGCCAAAGGCTCATCACTGGCTAATCTTGCACGGCCGATACATGTGCAAAGCTCGCAAACCCGACTGTGCCGACTGCTACATCAAAGACTATTGCAAATACTATGAGCACGAGCAACGTGCCGCAAAATAAAACCTATTTTTTTGTTAAGTGGAACTTACAACTTTTACATACATCATTGAGATTATTGGCACCGTGGCTTTCGCAATATCAGGCATACGCCTTGCCGCAGCAAAGCGTTTCGACTGGTTTGGCGCATACGTCGTGGGCCTCGTCACCGCCATCGGCGGCGGCACATTGCGCGACCTGCTCATCGGCGCTCCCGTGTTTTGGATGAACTCGTGGATGTATATCGCCGTGACCGGACTCTCGCTGCTCTCCGTGATATTTTTCCGCAATTTCTTGATTAAGGGATTTCGTTCGCTATTCCTTTTCGACGCCATCGGTTTGGCATTGTTCACCGTTGTGGGCATCGAAAAGTCGTTGGCTTACGGCTACGACATGTGGGTGGCGATAATCATGGGCATGATTACCGGCGCCTTTGGCGGCGTGCTGCGCGACATCTTGCTGCGCGACGTGCCCCTGTTCTTCCGCAAAGACATCTACGCTACCGCTTGCCTGGCTGGTGGCGTGGTCTATTGGATTACATCCTTGCACGGCTACAATTCGGTCATATCGCAAATCAATTGCGCCATCACCGTGATAGCGCTTCGCATACTGGCAAACAAATACGGCTGGTCGTTGCCCATTTTGCACGTCGACGAAAAGTCGCTGCCCGACGACCAAGACGACAGTTCGCCCATAAACAATAACTAATCAAAATGAAATTTAATAGCCAATCACCTGTCATACAATTTATCAAATATGCGCTTGTGGGCGTGATGAACACGCTGCTCACACTTATCGTCATATTTGTGTGCAAGTCACTGTTCGGCATCAATGAGTATGTGTCGAATGCTATAGGCTACATTGCCGGCGTGATAAACTCGTTTGTGTGGAACCGCAACTGGGTGTTTCGCAGCAACGGCGCTTTCTCGCGCCAGGCCGTGCACTTCATCATTGGCTTCCTTGTGTGCTATGCAATACAATTTGCCGTGGTGTGGTCGCTCACCCAATTCACTCTCAAAGATGTGGAACTTGATTTGGTGGTATTTACCCTTTCGGGCTACGGCATTGCCACACTCATCGGCAACGTTTGCTACACCGTTTGCAACTTTATCTACAACCGCCTCATCACCTTCAAATAAGCGGTTGCTTATTTGTTTATGGTGAGCGAAACGGGGCAGTGATCGCTGCCAAGTATGTCGGCATGGATTGATGCGTCGGTAACGCTGTCGAGCAGTCGTTTCGACACCACAAAATAGTCGATGCGCCATCCGATGTTCTTTTGACGTGCGCTGAAGCGATAGCTCCACCACGAATATTTTTGCTCGTCGGGGTGCAAGGTGCGGAATGTGTCAACAAATCCGGCTTCGAGCAGACGACTGAAGGCTGCTCGCTCTTCGTCGCTGAATCCCGGGTTTTTGTGGTTTGTGGCAGGATTTTTAAGGTCTATCTCGTTGTGTGCCACATTCATATCGCCGCACACAATGACGGGCTTTTTAGCATCGAGCTCGCTGAGATAAGCGGTGAAATCGCGTTCCCACTCCATGCGATATTCCAGGCGTGCAAGCTCTTGCTGAGCATTGGGCGTGTAGACGTCTACCATATAAAAATCGTCAAATTCGAGAGTGACAACGCGGCCCTCGTGGTCGTGCTTGTCGATGCCTATGCCGCGAGTCACAGCCAGCGGTTTGCGGCGTGTGAAGATAGCGGTGCCGCTATAGCCTTTTTTGTCGGCATAGTTCCAATACGACTCATAGCCGTCAAACGACAAATCAACCTGACCTTCAGACAGTTTTGTTTCTTGCAGGCAAAATATATCGGCGTCGAAGTCGGCAAAAATGTCTTCAAAGCCTTTTTTGAGCACGGCACGCAGGCCGTTCACGTTCCAGGATACTAATTTCATACTTAATTATTTGTGTTTTATTTTAATATCGGCCATTTGTGTTTGCGCAGCTTGGCGTTTAATTCGGCTTCGCGGCCGTCGGTATATTCGTTTACTATGGCGTGAAATCGCGGCGAGTGGTTCATCTCGCTCAAGTGTGCCAACTCGTGGCAAATCACAAAGCGGCGCAAGTCTTCGGGCAGCAAAGCCAGGCGCGAGCTCAAGTCGATGCGTCGGCTTGTGTAGCAACGGCCAAGTGTGCGTGCGCCGTGCGATATGCGATACTCGCGGGGATGTACGCCCAATTGCCGGCTCACCTCTTCTGCCAGGTCTATCACCAAGCTCTGTGCGTAGTGGCGGGCAACATAGCATATATCTTCGCTGATTTTTTTCTCCACCCACGTGTCGTCAAAAGGTATATCGTCAGCCACCAGGATATTTGCTCCGCCGTCGCGCGGCATCACTCTTATTAATCTTGATATGCTCTTATCGGCGTATATGTCTATGCTATAGCCGTCAAAATCAAAATGTTGACCGTCGTAATATCGCGGCTTTGGCTTGGAGGCGATGATGTCTTTGCGAAACTTCTCTAACAGTGAGTTGTATGCCTCTATGGTGACACATTGTGGCAGAGTCACTTGCAGCTCGGCACCTTTCCAGCGAGCCTTAAAGTTGGTGGCATTTGAGCGCACAGTGATGTGTATTTGCCCTATCTCGCGGTCGATGTATCGTTGTGAACGAACGAAATCCATTTAGTTGAACATCAGTTTATTGCGTAATACATCCTGAAACTCCGTGCCGTTGAGCTTCACAATCTTTGTGCTGAACGGTGCTTTGCGCAGCTTCACAACCATGTCGAACGGCACAGTGGTTGAGCGGCCGTCGATGGTGAGGCGGAATGTGTGTCCGCGTCCTGTCACTTCAATCTCCATTTGCGAGTTGTCGTCAACCACCAGCGGGCGCATGCCCAGCGAGTGTGCTGCTATGGGCGATACCACCCACACCGGAGCCGTGGGCTGCAATATGGGGCCGCCAACCGAGAGATTGTAGGCGGTGCTGCCTGTTGGCGTTGCAACTATCAGTCCGTCAGCTTTATACGTGGTTAGTTCTTTGCCGTTGAGATAGGCGTGTGCCGAGATTATTGCTGCGGTGTCGTCCTTCGACATCACCACCTCGTTGAGGGCATATTTCCAGCCGCGCACGCGGGGTTGCGACACCTCAATGAGCGTGCGCTTTTCGACGTCGTAGTTGCCCGTGAGTATATCGTCAACAAAAGTGCTGAGCTGCTCGATGGATACTGCCGAGAGATAGCCTAAATTTCCGGTATTTATGCCGGCAATGGGCACCTCGGCATTGCCAACCCAAGCTGCGGTGCGCAAGAATGTGCCGTCGCCGCCGATGCTGAGCACTATCTCGGCATCGCGCGGGAAGGTCTCCGCCATCTTCACTCCAGGCAGAGCCATGCCCAAATCATCAATCAGATGGTTGTATAGCTTGGGATACATCACAATCTCGGCGTTGCTCAGTGCCAAGCAACAAAGCAACGATCTTATCGACTCTACATAGGGCGCTTGGCGCCGACTGCCGTAAATAGCTATCTTCATGACAAAGAGTTGGTTGCAAGAATTTTTTTATGATACGTGTTCTGTTGTTGTCAGATTGATAAAAAACGCTCGAGAGCCGACATCTCCTCGTTAGCGTTGTCGCTGTCGGCAGTGCTGTCGGCATCGTCGCTAATGGGTATGGCTATGTAGCCGTAGCGCTCAAGCGAGCGCACCACCGACATGGCATTGCGATGCTCCACCCGAAGGTCAACAATGAGGCTCGCCCCATTGTCGGCAGTGTTGCCCGTCACATTGAGGTTAAGCACATGTGCATCACAATCTTCCACCGCGTGAGCTATGCGCGAAGCGGCATATTCACCCCGCTTGCATATCACCTGAAATCTTGTCGACTCGGGATTTTCGGGGTAAAGACACAATAAATCGCTAATATTAATGTTTTTTGATGTCAAATTGTTTCGTCGTTTTATTTATTCTGACTATTTTTGTATTCAAATTCAATTACAAATATACAAACAATTATTCAAACTATTTCCAAAAATAAAAATAAACAGCAAAACAACCTTTGCTGAGCTTATTATGAATATGACACATCTGAGTGTAAATATCAATAAAATAGCCACTTTGCGCAATGCGCGAGGTGAAAACAACCCTAATGTTGTCAAAGTAGCTACCGATTGCGAAGCCTTTGGCGCACAGGGCATCACAGTGCACCCACGCCCCGACGAGCGTCACATTCGTCGCAATGATGTTTACGACCTTCGTGCTATTGTTAAAACCGAATTCAACATCGAAGGAAACCCCACAAACGATTTCATCGAACTGGTGTTGCGCGTTCGCCCCGAGCAAGTGACACTCGTACCCGATGCCGCAAATGCTCTTACCTCGTCGTGCGGCTGGGACGTTGAGCATAATTTCGATTTCCTCACCGAAGTTGTTGAGCGCTTCCGCGATGCCGGCATCCGCACTTCAATCTTCGTTGACCCCGATATAAACACTATCAAGTTAGCGGCTAAAACCGGTGCCGACCGCGTTGAGCTCTACACCAAGCCATACGCCGACAACTATGCCGCCGACCGCGATGCCGCCGTGGCCCCATATGTCGAAGCCTCGCGCGCCGCTCACAACCTCGGCCTCGGCGTGAATGCCGGACACGACCTCAGCCTTGAGAACCTTGAGTTCTTCCACGAGAAAGTGCCATACCTCAGCGAAGTGTCGATAGGCCACGCGCTGATTTGCGACGCCCTCTACCTCGGTCTCGAAGAGACGATCAAACGCTATCGCGCTTGCTTGGCAAAAAAATGAGAAGCCTATAAATTCTAAAATACATCAAAACTAACTAAAAAAACAAACTACTCAAAATGTTACTACTCGACACAACAACCGCTCCCGAGCTCTCTCTCTGGCAACTTTGCCTCGACGGTGGCTGGATTATGATTGTTTTAGCCCTTTTGTTGGTTATCTGCATATACGTCTTCGTTGAACGTGCTATCGTCATCGGCGGCGCCTCTCGCCAAGACGACACTTTCATGCAACGCATCAAAGACTACATACACGAAGGCGAAATTGAAAGCGCCAACAACCTTTGCCGCGCTACAAACACCCCTTACTCGCGCTTGATTGCAAAAGGCATTTCGCGCATCGGCCGTCCCATGAGCGACGTCCTCGTCACTATCGAAAACACCGGCAACATCGAGGTGAGCGCGCTCTCTAAAGGCTTCACCTGGTTGGCTACTATCGCCGCTGCTGCTCCCATGATTGGCTTCCTGGGCACTGTTATCGGTATGGTTGAGTCGTTCTACGCCATCTCGCAAAGCGGCAGCTCGGCACAAATCGGCGATTTTGCCGGCGGCATCTACACCGCCCTCGTCACCACCGTTGCCGGTCTCATTGTGGGCATTGTGGCTATGTTTGCATACAACTACCTCGTTGGCCGCCTCAACAAAGTTATGAACCGCCTCGAAGCTCGCACCATGGACTTCATGGACCTACTCAACGAGCCGGCTCGTCAATAATTCACACAATACAAGCAACCTAAAAACATAAAAGTCAATGGCTTTAAAACGTCAACAGAGCGTGCTCTCAACTTTCTCCATGTCGTCAATGACCGACGTGGTGTTTTTGCTGCTCGTATTTTTCATGGTGACGTCGACATTCATCTTCCCCACAGCCCTTGAGGTTAACCTGCCTCAGAGCACCGAGCAAACTCAGCTCAAACCCATGACTCGTGTCTACGTCATGGCCGACAGCACTCTGTGGGGCGCTTACGACGATGCCGACCCCGTGCAATTGGCAAACAGTAAAGCTCTTGTCGACTTCCTCAAACAAGTGCAAGAGCAAGACCCCGAAAGCGGCATTGCCGTTTATGGCGACGCTGAGGCCGCTTACGGCCGCATTATCGACGTGCTCAATCTCGGCGCCGAAAACGACCTCAAAATGGTGCTGGCAACTACGCCACGCCCATTGCCCGAAACTAAGTCAACAACAACTCTCGAAACATCCAACACCGAAGAATGAAACGGTCAAAGGAAATAGCGGCTCTCATCACTCTGCTCTTCGTGTTCCTCATCGGATTGTGGCTCACAAACGCCACACTGCAGTGGAACCCGGCTAAGCAATGGCCCCCCGAACCGGAGCCATACATCGAGCTTGCCCTCGAAGAAGAGGAGACTTTTGTTGAGCCCGAACCTATACCCCTCCCCGAAAAAGTGCCCGGCGACATGTCGGCTCCCGCACAAATCGAAGAGACTCAGCACGTTGACAGCAAGCTTGCCCCCGAAACCGGCACTTCTATTGTGAATGCCGGCAAAAAAGCAACTCCCGCCAAAGAAGTGACTACTAAAAAAGAGTCGCCGGTAAAAGTTGCCGAGACTAAGGAGCAACCAAAACAACAAGGACCCGCTGTCGACACCAAAAAAGCAGCGCAAGAAGCTACGGCTAAAAAAACTAACGCCTCGGTTAGCAACGCTTTTGCCAACGCTTCAGCTAAAAATAATGCCAACTCAGGCAAAAACGACGACGGCAAAAGCGGCACCACCACAGGCAACACTGCTTCTGCCGGCCCGTCTAACTCTACATCTGTGACTGCCGGTGTGAGCAACGGCACCGTGGGCGGCGGTTGGCAATTCCCCGCCTACAGCAACAAAATACAGTCGTCGGTCACCGGCACCGTAGTGCTCTCGCTCACCATCGACAAAACCGGCAAAGTCACCTCTGCCAAAGTGATTGGCGGCAAGGCCCCCGCGGGCAGCAACAAAGACGTGCAGACACGTTGCATCAACGAGGCGCGCAGCAAACGCTTCACCCGCACAGGCACCGCCGAGGCTCCCGACGAGTCGACTGCCACCCTCACTTTCATTTTCAAATAATCACTATCATCTTGAATTTTTAACTACAAACTTAACGATATGACCAAATTCAAACGTACTCTCATCACCACCGCTTTGCCATACGCAAACGGCCCGGTGCACATCGGACACTTGGCCGGCGTCTACGTTCCCGCCGACATATATGCTCGCTATTTGCGCATGAACGGTCAAGAATGTTTTTTGGTTGGCGGTAGCGACGAGCATGGTGTGCCCATCACTATCAAAGCCAAAGCTGAAGGCGTAACACCGCAAGACATTGTAGACCGCTATCACAAAATCATCAAGGACTCGTTTGAAGAACTTGGCATCTCGTTCGACGTTTACTCGCGCACCACAAGCGACATTCACGACAAAACAGCCTCCGAATTTTTCAAACGTCTATACGACAAAGGTGAATTTATTGAGCGCACCTCGCAGCAACTCTACGACGAGAAAGCTAACCAATTTCTCGCCGACCGCTACGTCACCGGCGAATGTCCCCACTGCCACAACCCCCGCGCTTACGGCGACCAATGTGAGGCTTGCGGCACTTCGCTCAACGCCACCGACCTAATAAACCCCACAAGCGCCATCACCGGCAACAAACCCGTGTTGCGCGAAACAAAACACTGGTACCTCCCCCTCGACAAATGGGAGCCCAAATTGCGCGAGTGGATTCTTGAAGGCCACAAAGAGTGGAAAACCAACGTCTACGGCCAATGCAAATCGTGGCTCGACCTCGGCTTGCAACCCCGTGCCGTGTCGCGCGACCTTGATTGGGGCGTGCCCGTGCCCGTTGAAGGCGCCGAAGGCAAGGTGCTCTACGTGTGGTTCGACGCCCCCATCGGCTACATCTCAAACACCAAAGAAGCTTTGCCCGACAGCTGGGAAAAATGGTGGAAAGACCCCGAAACCCGCATCATCAACTTCATCGGTAAAGATAATATCGTGTTCCACTGCATCGTCTTCCCCGCAATGTTGATGGCATACGGCGACAACTACCAACTGCCCGACAACGTCCCTGCAAACGAATTCCTCAACCTCGAAGGCGACAAAATCTCAACCTCACGCAACTGGGCTGTGTGGTTGCACGAATATCTCGTTGACTTCCCCGGCAAGCAAGACGTGCTCCGCTATGTGCTCACCGCTAATGCTCCCGAAACTAAAGACAACGACTTCACTTGGAAAGATTTCCAAACCCGCAACAATAGCGAGCTCGTGGCTATCCTCGGCAACTTTGTGAACCGTGCCGCTGTGCTCACTCACAAATATTTCGACGGCGTGGTGCCCGCAGCTGCTAATCTGCAAGATATCGACACTGCCGTGCTTGCCGAAATCAAACAAATCAAGCAAGGCCTCTCTGAGAGCATCGAAACATTCCACTTCCGCGACGCCCTCAAAAAAGCTATGGATATCGCTCGCGCCGGTAACAAATACTTGCAAGAGACCGAACCCTGGAAGCTTGCCAAAACCGATATGGACCGCGTGGCTACTGTGCTCAACGTGGCTCTGCAAATATGCGGCGACATCGCTGTGGCTTTCGAACCGTTCACTCCCTTCATGAGCGCTCGCCTCAGCAAAATGCTCCAACTCTCAAACCTCAACTGGGATATGCTCGGCAGCGAAGATATCGTGAAAGCCGGCACTCGTCTCGGCGAGGTGCAACTCATGTTCGAGAAAATTGAAGATGCCGCTATCGAAGCTCAAATCAAACGCTTGCAAGATGCCAAACAAGCCAACTTGCTCGCAAACTGGAAACCCGCAGAGCAACAACCCGACGTCGACTTCGACTCGTTTATGAAAGCCGACCTCCGCGTTGGCACCGTGCTCGAGTGCGAGCGTGTGCCCAAGGCCGACAAGCTCCTCAAATTCCTCATCGACGACGGCATGGGCAACCGCACTATCGTGTCGGGCATCGCCAAATACTATAACCCCGAAGACCTTGTGGGCAAACAAGTGTGCTTCATCGCAAACCTTCCCGCTCGCAAACTCAAAGGCATTGAGTCGCAAGGCATGATACTCTCAGCCGAAGACCGCGACGGCCGCCTCGTTGTTATGGGCCCCACAGGAGCTGTTGCTCCCGGCGCCCAAGTAAAATAATAAGAAATGACCACCCCTCGCATACTCATTATATATACCGGTGGCACTATCGGAATGATTGAGGACCCGAAGACTCGAGCCCTCAAGCCTTTCGACTTTTCACACCTTATAGATAATGTGCCCAAGATCAAAATGCTTGAGTATGAGATTGACAACATACAGTTCA
>CAZYNO010000060.1:0-10381 GCA_964648845.1 uncultured Bacteroides sp. | reverse complement strand
CTAATACCATGAAAAACTGATGCAAAGGTAGTGCTTTTATTTTTAATTGCAAGCATTTGACACAAAAAAATCGCCAAACTTAACACTATTTAAGTATTGGCGATTATATTACAATATTATTACAGAAATATTAACGAATCATGTCATCTCAATCTCGATGGCTGCATCAAATAGGGCGCCGGCTCTTTAAACTTGATGAGTTTTTGGCTGCGCAGCTCTTTGATGAGGTCGAGTGCCGGCTGTATTTCGCTGAACGACCCCGCGATTACGTAGTAGAATGGCTCTGGAGTTTCTACCAAGAATGCTTCTTTGCCATTCTCCACAAGGCGCTCGCGCATTGAGTTGGCATTGAACAGCTGTTTGAATTCGGCGGCAACAACGCAATAGCGCTTGAAGTTGTCGGCAGTTCCGCCACCGTCTTTGGTGAGCGACACGTTGATGATGCGCGAGTTGATGGTGTCGTTGCCGATTTTTATCAGCTCATCGCGCACGGCCCTGCGATAGCGGCCGTAGATTGTTTCGGAGAACTCTGTGCGCGTTGAGTCGGCTGCATTGATAGTGCGGTCGTAGGCGCGTTGATAGTCCTGCTCTGTGGTTTTGCAGCTCGCTGTAAGAAGCATCAGTGCGCATGCTGCAAGGTAAAGTATTTTTTTCATAGCTTTGGTGAGGAGAGAGGGTTGAGTGGGGTTAATCTTCGTAGATTGTTTTATCTTCGATGCCTGCCTCGGCAAGTGCTTGACGACGCTCCAGGCATGTGCCGCAGCGTCCGCAGTGGTGCACGCCGCCGCGATAGCATGAGTAGGTGGTGGTGTAGTCTATGCCCAGACTTTTGCCGCGTTCGGCTATCTGTCCTTTGGTGAGCAGTGTGTAGGGGGCATAGAGCATTATGTTTTCGTATGTGCCCTCGGCGATAGCGCGGCTCATTGCTTTGATGAAGCTTTCGCGGCAGTCGGGATAGAGCGCATGGTCGCCGGCGTGGTTGGCAATCATCACTCGTGTAAGGCCGTTGCTTTCGGCTATGCCGGCGGCTGCCGACAGCATTATGCCGTTGCGGAAGGGCACAACTGTCGACTTCATGTTGTCGAAGTCGTAGTCGCCTTCGGGCACAGCATCGGCGCCTTCGAGCAGCGAGCTGTGAAAGTATTCGTGGATAAACGAGAGGTCTATTTCCAACAACTCAATGCCTAGTTGTTTGCAGTGCAAGCGCGCACATTCAAGCTCGCGCATGTTGTGGTTTGAGCCGTAGGTGAAGTTTACCGCCAATGCAATTGACGAGGCGTATTCGTGGAGCATGGTCACTGAGTCCATGCCGCCCGAGAGCACCATTAGCGAGTTCTTTGTCATGATTATAATGCTTTAAAGGTTAATAGCACAGCAATTGTTGAGTTGAGCGAGGCGGCGTTGTCGGGCCATGTCGGCGTGCTCGGCATCGCCGCGGTTGGCAAACGGATAGATTGATATGCCGCCGCGGGGTGTGAAGATGCCCACAACCTCTATGTATTTGGGGTTCATCAAGCGCCAAAGATCTTCCATGATGATATTCACACAGTCTTCGTGAAAGTCACCGTGGTTGCGGAAGCTGAACAGATAGAGCTTCAAGCTCTTGCTCTCCACCATATCTTCGCGGGGGATGTAGCTGATTACGATTTTAGCAAAGTCGGGCTGTCCGGTTTTGGGGCAGAGCGATGTAAATTCGGGGCAATTGAATGTCACAAGATATTCATTCTCG
Organism: uncultured Bacteroides sp.; assembly: GCA_964648845.1. Lineage (GTDB taxonomy): Bacteria > Bacteroidota > Bacteroidia > Bacteroidales > Muribaculaceae > CAG-873. The sequence goes on along the minus strand of CAZYNO010000060.1, from coordinate 8,652 downwards.
GGATGTTTGTTCTTGAATGTTTCGAGAATTGTGGGGTCGTATTCGGTGGGATATTTAACACCGGTGTTGCCGAGCAGTGTTACGCCGGGCATTTCGTCGTTAGTGCGTGACATAATATATAGGGTTTAGTTAGTTTTAAAATTTCTGCATATCTACAAGTCGTTTATAGTAGCCGTTGTGCGAGATGAGTTCGGCGTGCGTGCCGCGTTCCACAATGCGGCCTTCGTGCATCACGCAAATCATGTCGGCATTGGCGATTGTCGACAGGCGGTGTGCTATGACAAGCGTGGTGCGGTGCTTCATCAGTCGCTCAAGCGCTTCTTGCACCAGGTGCTCGCTCTCGCTGTCGAGGGCCGAGGTGGCTTCGTCGAGAATGAGTATCGGCGGGTTTTTGAGTATGGCACGAGCTATCGACACGCGCTGACGTTGACCGCCCGACAAGCGGCATCCGCGGTCACCGATAACTGTGTCGTAGCCTTGTTCGGAGGCTATGATAAAGTCGTGAGCATTGGCTATGCGTGCGGCTTCTTCAACCTGCTCTTGTGTGGCATTCTCAACGCCGAAGGTTATATTGTTGTAGAACGAGTCGTTAAACAGTATTGCCTCTTGGTTCACGTTGCCCATTATGGCTCGCAGGTCGTGCACGCGCACGTTGCGCACGTCAACACCGTTGATGGTGATGCTGCCTTCGTCAACGTCGTAGAAGCGCGGCAGCAAGTCGGCAAGTGTCGATTTGCCCGAGCCCGATTGCCCTACAAGTGCTACGGTTGCTCCGGCGGGTATGTCGAGCGACACGTCGTCGATAACTTTAACCTCGCTATAGCTGAAGCTCACGTTTTTGTAGCTTATGGCACCGCCTTGGGCCGGCAGAGTTTGCGGATTAGCCGGGTCGGTGATGGGGTTTTCAGCCCCGAGTATGCGGTCTACGCGCTCCATCGACGCAAGACCTTTTTGCACGGCGTATGCCGCCTTCGACAAGTCTTTTGCCGGGTTGATGATGCTGTAGAATATCACCATATAGTATATAAACTCTGCGGCATTGAGCGGCGAATTGCCTCCCAATATCAGCCAGCCGCCAAACCATAGCACTATTGATATGGCTATTGTGCCCAAAAACTCGCTCATAGGGTGGGCGAGCGATTGACGACGTGCCACAAGTTTCGACAAACGGAAAAACTCGTTGTTCTCGTTTTTGAAACGTTGACGCATTTTGGGCTCGGCATTGAAGGCTTTGATGATGCGCAGACCGCCGAGGGTCTCCTCGATGGTCGACATCAGCACGCCCCACTGGTTTTGTCCTTCAAGCGACTGACGCTTCAGCCGTTTGCCCACGTTGCCCATAAGCAAGCCGGCTACGGGCAGCAGTATCAGCACAAACAATGTGAGTTGCCACGACACGGCAATCATCATTGACAAGCACACAACAATCATCACCGGATTTTTAAACATCATGTCGAGCGACGCCATGATTGAGTTTTCAACCTCGGCAACGTCGCCGCTCATGCGCGCCATAACGTCGCCTTTGCGCTCACCGGTGAAGTAGCCTATGGGCAGTGTGGTGATTTTGTCGTAAACAAAGTTGCGTATGTCGCGCACCACTCCCGCACGCAGCGGAATGAGATAGTACGAGCTAAGGTATGCTGTGCCGGTTTTCAATCCGGTCATAACCACAAGAATTGCTGCAAGGGCGGCAAGCGTGGTCACCGGGCCGCAGACTTCTATGAGATGTTGCACCGCGTAGTAGCTGTTGTTGACTGCCACGCGCTTTATTTCGCCAAGGCTTGTGCCGTTGAGCGTCATGTAAACATAGGTCGTCGTATCTACTTTGAAAAGCATTTGCAGTATAGGTATTATCAACGCAAACGAAAACAGTGTCAGCACTGCTGTCAACACGTTGAAAACTATACTGAGAATTAGATAGCGTTTATATGGCGGCACAAAACGCCGCATCACTTGTATGAATTCGCGCATATATAGTTATTTTACCGCAAAATTAATAAAATTCCGCCGCAACACAAAATGTGTGGCGTCAGCGCCTTGGCGCTACCAGTATCACCGGACGATGTGTGTCGCACGACCGCACAGTGATGGTGTCGCCGCTCAATGCCTCGCTCGGCTCGGTGATGAGCCATGCTCCGGCGGGCACACTGTCTGCGCTCTCAACGCGGCGCAGTCTATCGCCCAAGTAGTAGTTGATGCTGTAGTAGCGCAGCATGTCGTCGTAGCTTATCAGCGACACTATCGGTGCTTTGTCGGGCACTCGTGCCTCGATGGCCTGTGCCGCAGCACGGTCGGAGCGAGCATTAAGCACCATGGGCATGTAGGCCGCATTGTAGGCTATCAGTATGATGTATGTCACCCACAGCGCGCTTGTCAGAGCAACTCCGTGCCCCGAGCGGCTAAGCAAGCACCACGCACCCACAACTGACGGCAATGCTGCCACAACAAGCAACGGCCAATTGATGTGCGCAATGTGTAGCCCTCCAACGAGCCCGAAAGATGCTGCCATAAACACCACCGGAGCTATCACGGCAAGCACCGAGAGCACTATGGTGTAGACGTGCATCATTCGCGTCTCGCTCACCTGCAGCAACACCCATGTGGCACCGTATGCCAAAAACGGGTAGCATGGCAGCAGATACACTCCGCGCTTGCTCGCCGGTATGCAATAGAATACGAATATTGTGAGGCCCGCAACGATGCACAGCAGCGGCAAACCTTTGTCGAGTTTGGTGGTGCGTATTGCCGTGCGTATGCGTCGATAGCACAGCGCTATCACTGTGGGCACTGTCCATGGCAACATGCCGGCGAGTATGCACCAGATGTTGTAATACCACGGATTGAGATGACTCTCGTAGGTCATAGTGCCCGTGAGTCGCCCGATGTTTTCTTCAAGCGCAAGCGCAAGAAAGGTGTCGCCTCCGCGCTGATATGCCGCATAATACCACATCGCCGGGAGCACAAACGAGGCCAGGCACAAGGCTGTGAGTTTGCCGAGAGTGCGCCAAAAATTGTCGCCGCGCAGCAAAAAGTATATCCCCATGGCAAGGCATGGCAGCAGCGAGCCTATTGGCCCCTTGGTGAGCGTGGCGCCCGAAAGCAACAGCACCGCCAACAAGGCACGCGTCAACCGTCCGCGCATATCGTACATGATGTATATAGCGTCAAGCATGCACGCTGTCAGCACCATATCCACACGACACGCCGTTGCCGCCCTGAAAAATTCAAAGCTCGACGCTGTGACAAGCATCATAACCCACGCCCCAATGCTGCCGGTCTTGCGGCGCACAAGGCTCCAACCGCCAACCAATATGGCTACGGCGGCGACTGCCGACGGCAATCGCGACGTGAATTCGCTCACATGTCCGCCAAAGATAGTAGAGAAGATTGCTATCAGCCATGCTAACATCGGCGGCTTGTAGGGCATATCTTCACCATAACTCATAGGCAACACCCAGTCGCCGCTTTGCAGCATCGACATTGCCACAATAGCCTCGCGGGGCTCGCCCTTGGTATAAAAATATGTGTTGCCAAGCCACGGAACGAACAATATTGCAGCCACAACAGCCACAAGCAAAAGTGTGCGTGTATGTTTCATACCAACAAAATTACTTATTTTTTAAAGAAAAATTGTGACTAACGAAAAAAATTGACTATATTTGCACCATAAAATCAAACACAACACTTACAACTACATTCATTAATTTAAAATTTAACTACAATGGCTTACGTTATTTCTGACTCTTGCGTAGCTTGTGGCACTTGCGCTCCCGTGTGCCCCGTAGAAGCTATCTCTGAAGGTGACATCTACAAAATTGATCCCGATACTTGCATCGAATGCGGTTCTTGCGCTGAAGTTTGCCCCAGCGGTGCTATCGCTCCCGGCGAATAATTAAATCGATTTTACACGATACAAAAAAACGACGACCAATCTTGGCCGCCGTTTTTTGTTTCTTTATATGTGTGGTGTAGCTCAGTTGCTGCCGGTATAGAAGCAACGCACCTTGCCCACTTTCAGTGACCCTTCAAGCTTCACCGGTATGTGTCGATCGTCGGTCGAAATCCATGCGTCCATGTCGTCGCTGGTCTTTGTCTTGCCGTCGCTGGTGAAGGTGAACGAGATGTGATAACACTTAAACGACTTGTTGTCATATTTCACCGTCTCAACGCCAAGATACTTTATGGTGAGCAACTCTTTGCGCTTACCGCTATATATGTTGAGCGTCACAACGTGGTTGGCCTTCCATGTGCTGTAGGGTAGGTCGCGCATATAGTAAAACGACGTAAGCATATCGACCGTAGTGCCATACGACTCAAGCGTGCGCTTCTCGTCAATTTTCAAGGTGCCGTCTTCGTCCCACTTGCGACGTGTGCACTCGCCAATCACCTTGGCATTGGTATATTTGTAGGTCACAACATCACGCTTGCTTTCATCGCCCTCGTGGGCAATCTTCTCATAGCGCAGCGGCTTGAACCCCTCACGCTTGATTGTTGATAACAATGTGTCGCGCACTCTGTAAAATTTATCCGCCCACGGGTCGGAGCGTGCAGTGAGTTTTGCTACGTAATTGCTACCCGAATTGCGCAGCGTCAGCGTAGCCGTGCCGGCTTGTTTGTTAACAAGCCCCCATTTGTAAGTAACCTTGTAGTTTAGTGACTCGTCGGCAAATGATGCAGCCGAAGCCGTGATGCTTGATGCTGCTATTGCCAATGCGCAAACGGCATTTATTATAGTCTTGCGTATGTTCATCTGATTTCGTCTTTTATATATTAAGACACAAAGTAAGAAAAAAAGTTTAGGTAAAAGACAACTTCTACCCAAACTTTTAACTTTTTTATGATAAAATTCGCCTAATCTTCCAAAAATTCCAGCGGAAGTGTGTTGCGCGAACTCTGCTCAATGCGTTTGTTGCGCCAGCATTTGCGGCACACGGCAACATAGCGATCATTGCCGCCGATTTCAACTTGTGCACCTTCGCTCACAAAATTGCCGTTGGCATCAATGCGTGCGTTGATGATAGTTTTGCGGCCGCAGTTGCAGGTCGATTTTATTTCGTCGATAGTGTCGGCTATCTCAAACAATCGGCGTGAGCCCTCAAACAGATGGCTTTGGAAGTCGGTGCGCAAACCGTAGCATATCACGTTCGACCCAAAATCGTCAACTATGCGGCTCAATTGGTCAACTTGCACCGAGGTGAGAAATTGTGCTTCATCAATCAAAAACCAATCTATCACTTTGCCCTCACGCTTAAACAGGTCTTTGGCGAAGTGATATAGGTCGGTGTCTGCGTAGATCCATTCGCAATTGCGCTCTATGCCTATGCGCGAGTGTATCACACTGCGTCCTTCACGGGTGTCGATGATTGGTTTCATGCAAAGGTAGCTCATATTTCGTTCCTCGAAATTATAAGCCGTAGTTAATAGCATGGCAGTTTTGGCCGATCCCATCGTGCCATATCTAAAGTATATTTTTCCTTTTCTATACATGGTTTTGTTAGGTGAGTAGGTTTTTTTACTCGCCAAAGTTAGTAACTTTTTGGGGAGTGCCAAACTCCTCAATCATTAAACTTATAAAAAACTTATTAACACCGCCCTACTGTTATATCATTTTTTTTGTTTAATTTTGCGACGTAAAAGGATGAAAACGCCTTGACACACATATTTATATAATATACTAAGATTAACAACTTTATTTTTAAGATATATGGCTAACGATGTTAGGGTGCGCTTTGCACCGTCTCCAACCGGTCCGCTTCACATTGGCGGTGTGCGAACCGCACTTTACAACTATCTTTTCGCTCGCCAACACGGCGGCAAAATGATTTTGCGCATCGAAGACACCGACTCGCAACGCTTTGTGCCCGGTGCTGAAGATTATATCAATGAAGCCCTCGCTTGGCTCGGCATCGAAATTGACGAGGGTGTGCGCGAAGGTGGCCCCTACGGCCCTTACAAACAAAGCGAACGTCGCGACATCTATCGCGAGCACGTCAAAATGCTCCTTGATGCCGGCCGCGCATACATCGCTTTCGACACCCCCGCCGAACTCGAAGCTAAACGTGCCGAGGTTGCAAACTTCCAATACGACGCCTCTACTCGCTTGCAAATGCGCAACTCGCTCAGCCTTCCCGCCGACGAGGTGAAAGCCCTCATCGACAACGGCACTCAATATGTTGTGCGCTTCAAAATCGATCCCGGTCGCCAAGTTGCCGTTAACGACTTGCTCCGCGGCACCGTGACTATCAACAGCGACATCCTCGACGACAAGGTGCTCTATAAGTCGGCCGACGACCTGCCTACTTATCACCTCGCAAATATCGTTGATGACCATCTGATGCACATCTCGCACGTCATCCGCGGCGAAGAGTGGTTGCCCTCGGCTCCCTTGCACGTGCTCCTTTACGAAGCTTTCGGTTGGGCCGACACTATGCCCGCATTTGTGCACCTGCCCCTCTTGCTCAAACCTGACGGCAAAGGCAAACTCTCTAAACGCGACGGCGACCGTCTCGGCTTCCCCGTGTTCCCCCTCGAGTGGCACGACCCCAAAACCGGTGCCATCTCTACCGGCTATCGCGAGAGCGGATACCTCCCCGAGGCTGTCGTAAACTTCCTCGCTCTACTTGGCTGGAACCCCGGTGACGACACCGAAGTGATGTCTATGCAAGAGCTCATCAGCAAATTCTCGTTCGAACACTGCTCGCGCTCGGGCGCTAAATTCGCTTTCGAAAAAGGTAAATGGTTCAACCACACTTACCTCCAAAATATCAGCGACCTCGAGTTGGCACAACTCTTCAAACCCGTCATGGAGCAACACGGCGTAAATCCCGCCGACTTCGCCGACGAATACATCGCCAAAGCTGTTGGCATGGTCAAGAGCCGCATCAACTTTGTTAGCGACCTCTGGGAGCAAGCTCGCTTCTTCTTCGTAGCTCCCGAGTCGTACGACGCAAAAGCTGTGAAAAAACGCTGGTCTGACGAAATGCCCGCACTCATGACTCAACTCGTTGAAGTGCTCAAAAACATTCCCGACTTCGCCTCAGCTGCTGCCGAACCCATCGTGCTCAACTGGATCACCGAAAACGGCTACCACATGGGCAACGTCATGAACGCCTTCCGCCTCACCGTGGTCGGCGAATGTAAAGGTCCGCACATGTTTGATATCACCGAACTCATAGGACGCGACGAAACCATCAAACGCATCCTTGCCGGTGTTGATCGCATCAAAAATGAACCCGCTGTATAATTTCGCTATCAGCGCTTACGGCTTCGGCGCTCGCGTCGCTGCCTCTCGCTCAAAGAAAATAAAAACTATGCTCGAAGGACAACAAAAGTCCTTTGAGCATATTCTCTCGTGCCGTCAGCAGTGTGCATCCGCCGGTTTCGACTTGTGGTTTCACGCCGCCTCACTTGGCGAGTTCGAGCAGGCACGCCCCCTCATTGAGCGTTATCGCGCCGAGCAACCACAAAAAACAATACTGCTCACTTTCTTCTCGCCCTCAGGCTACGAAGTGCGCAAAAACTACAAAAATGTTGATTGCGTAGCCTATCTGCCTTTCGACAAACCCCGGTTGGTGACCCAATTTCTTGACGCTGCAAATCCGCATTGCGCAATTTTCGTCAAATACGAATTTTGGGGCAACTATCTCCAACAATTGCAACAGCGCGGCATTCCCACATATATTATATCGTCGATATTTCGCCGCAACCAAATTTTCTTCAAGTGGACAGGCGGCATGTTCCGCAACATGCTCCATCGCTACAACCACCTTTTTGTGCAAGACGAGCAGTCGCTCGAACTCTTGGCGTCAATCGGCGTGACAAACGTCACCGTTGCCGGCGACACACGTTTCGACCGCGTCACCGACATCATGCGCAACACCTTCGACCTCCCGTCAATTGCCGATTGGGTGAAAGATTGCCCGTTTACACTCGTCGTTGGTAGCTCATGGCAACCCGATGAAGAGCGATATGCACCCTGGCTCAACGCTCATCAGCAAGCAAAAGCCATCATCGCGCCGCACGAGTTCGACACGCCACGCTTGCAGGCAATGCAAAAAATGTTCACCGGAAAATCCGTGCTCTGGTCTGAAGTTTGCGAGCAGCGCACCATCCCCGCCGACACACAAATTCTCATTATAGATTGCTTCGGCATGCTCTCAAGCCTGTATAGATATGGTGATGCCGCACTCATAGGTGGCGGTTTTGGCGCCGGAATACATAATATAAACGAAGCTGCCGTATATGGCATGCCCGTAATTTTCGGCCCGCGACACCAAAAATTTAAAGAAGCTGCCGATTTGATAGCCTGCAAAGGCGGATTTTGTTACCATGCCGACGACGATTTAGCAAAAATTCTCGACGACTGGTTGGCAAATCCCGATACAAATCTTAAAAAATCGGGCGCAGCTGCCGCTCGCTACATAAAAGCGAACCTCGGTGCCACCGACACAATCTACCAATTTCTCAATAAATGATACAAAAAAGCGCTCTGCCGGCGCTTTTTTGCTAACAAGTTGGATATTAGCCCAATCAGCCAAATTAGCCTAATCTGCCATACTAATTCAATTGTTACCAACTGTTAAAACTCTGCTTTTTAACATGATTTTTTGCTCCAAAATTTGCGTAGTTCGCAAAAACATCCTACCTTTGCAT
>CAZYNO010000059.1:0-10415 GCA_964648845.1 uncultured Bacteroides sp. | reverse complement strand
CCTTCGTCAAACACCATTTGCAGCTTGTCAACAAACTTCTTGTTGCCGCCGTTGAGCTTTATCATGCCGTCAACGTCGTGCGGCGCAAAGAATGTGTAGTTCCATGCCGAGCCTTCGTGGAAGCCGGGCACCTCTTCAAAGTTCTCGCCCTGGCGCGGATTGAAAGGTGTGAGGAATGTGCCGTCGGCATTTATCGGACGCAGTGTGCCGCTCTCTTTTGAGTAGTATTTGCGATAGCCCAACGACCGCTCTTTGAGGTCTTTGGCAAACTTCTTGTCGCCGCGAGCGTCAGCGAGCCACGCCATAGCAGCATCGGCAACGTAATATTCGAGTGCGTGCGACACTGAGTTGTCGCCCGAGTTGTCGCCCGAAAAATATCCCAGTGGAATGTAGCCTTTGCTTATATACGGGTCGATGTCGGGACGCATTTTGTTTTGTGCCCCCGGCAGAGTTGACGATTTAACCATTGCCGTATAGGCGGCGTCGATGTCAAAGTCGCGCAAGCCTTTGCGCCAGGTGTCAACAATCACGGGGATTGCGGGGTCGCCTTCCATAGTGAAGGTCTCGCGGCCGAAAAGCTCCCATTTAGGCAACCAGCCCCATTCTTTCGACATGTCGACCATTGAGCGCACCATGTCAATTTGGCGCTCGGGGTAGACGAGTGTCATGAGCTGATGCAGGTTGCGGTAGGTGTCCCAAAGCGAGAACACCGAGTAGCGCTCGCCTTTGGCAACTTTGCCGTTGCCAAAACTTTCCATCAGCGGATATTCGCCGTTGACGTCGCTAACAACGTTGGGGTGGATGAGGGCGTGATAGAGCGCAGTGTAGAACACTGATTTTTGCTCGTCGGTGCCGCCTTCAACGCGTATGCGCGACAGGTCGGCGTTCCATTTGTCGTGGGCTGCCGTGCGCAGTTGGTCGAAAGTTTTGTTTTCTTGCTCGGTGTTGAGGTTGAGACGTGCATTTTCAATCGACACGAACGACACGCCGATGCGCACTTCAACTTGTTCGCCGGGTTGCAAGTCGTTGTATGTCCACCAATAGCCTATGTCGTCACCCGAAAGCTCGCGGCCGTAGTGTGTATATAATTTATATGTGCCGTTGTCGGGAGTCCATTCGGCCTCAACGCCGGTCATTTTGGGCTGCATCTTCCAATATCCGGCGGCGTCGGAGGCTTTGCTCACGCGTATCACAAAGTAGATGGGAAACACTGCCTGCGGATTGTAGCAGAATGTGCCCATGAGTTTTGAACCTTCAATCTCGGTGTCGCTGACACGGCGCACTGTGGCACCGCTCTCGTTGGTGAGCGCTTGGCCAAGGTTGATGAGTATGTTGCTTTTGCCACCGTTCACAAAAGTGTAGCGCTCGGCGGCAGTGCGGGCGGTGGCGGTCACTTCGGTGGTGATGCCGTATTTTGTGAGGCGGTTAGAGTAGTAGCCGGGAGTGGCTGTCTCGTTGTCGTAGGCCGAGCCATAGAGACGATAGTCGGGCTCAAGGTCGCCGGCGGTGGGCATTGAGAGCACGGCACCAAGCTCGGGGCAGCCTACACCGCTGAGGGTGACGTGCGCATAGCCGGTGAAGTATTTGTTCTCATACTCGTAGGGGGCTGACCACCAACGCGCATCTTTGTCGTATTTGTTGGTGTCGGAGCCGGTGACGTTGAACGGCACTGCCGACATCAAACCGTTGGGCATAACTGCCCCGGGGTTGGTGGTGCCGAAGTTGGTGGTGCCCACAAACGGATTTACCCATTTTGTGAGGTCCTGTGCTTGTGTCGTGAGCGATGCCAGGAGCATCGACACGGCGAAAATCTTTCCAATCTTCATCATGGTGTTATGTTGGTTTATTTTTATATTTTTTGTTTTGTTGTTGGTGCGGCGTCAGTCGTTGCTGCCATATTCGGCAAGATAGGCTTCGGCTGCCTCGCACAACTCGTCGTACCATTCTTGCCCGAAGCGTCGTGTCAACGGATCTTTGAGAAATTGATACGCGCGGAGGTTGAGCTTGCGGCCAAGCACTTCGGCGCACTTGCAAATTTTCCAGCGGTGAAAGTTGACGGCTGTAAATTTGGGATACACCGTCAGGCGCACCGGATAGAGGTGGCACGACGACGGTTTCATGAAGTCTATGCGACCTTGGCGGTAGGCGCGCTCTATGGAGCAGATGCATTTGCCGCCCTCGGCATAGCAGCTGAAGGCGCAGTTGCGGCCGTCAACAATGGTAGTCACAAGGTCGCCTTCTTCGTCGATATAAGCCACGCCGTGCTCGTCGATTTCGCGCTGAGCGGCGGGCATAAGTTCGTCTTTTATTGCGGGGAGTATGCGCTCAATTTCGCGGCACTCTTCTTCGGTGACGGGGGCTCCGGCATCGCCTTCGATGCAACATTCGCCCAAGCACTTGTCGAGGTCGCAACAGAAATATCGTTCAATCAAATCGAGCGATACAAGTGTTTCTTGTATTTGCAGCATAACTTCTTCGTATGTTTCTTCGTGTGTATTGTTAGTTGTTTGTGCCATAAATTAGTTTTGTAGTGTGCCAACATAGATGAGTCGGTCGTAGCGCTCGCCGGGGCGGCGGTGATACACATACACCGTATAGCGGTTTTGTGTCTCGTATTTGTCGCCTTCAATCACGTCGGTGCGCCCGAGGTCTTTGCCGGGAGCCACGGCGAGATATTGATAGGAGTATGAGCCTTGCTTTAGCAGCATGGCGCGCTCGTAGCGCTGTGTGCCGCGGTTGAAAATCATGCGGCTCTCGGGGCTGAACCGTCGCTGCACAAAGTCGGCGTCGATATAAAACTCAAAGCCGGGAGTCTCCGGATAGTTCAGCGTGAAGTGCACCACGGTGTAGTCGGCTTGCGTGTCGCTGTCGTCTGAGTTGTATTCGCGCACCACATATCCGCCCGACAGTGTTTGGTCGTAGTGATAGCTCTCGGCGGGACGACTTTCGTCGGCCTCAAGCACCGTGTGATAGTAGGGTGAGTGCCACTCGTTGTAGTCTACGTGCATGCCCGGATAGGTGGTCGACACCGACTCAAAGCGGCGGTACTCGTTGCCGGCCTTGAATATCAACTCCGGCTGATGCTCGTAGAACAGTGTTGAGCCCGACACGCGTATCGGCTTGGTGAGCGTCACGCGGTTGTCCATGCGTCCGTTTTGCTCTATCACCACCTTGAGGTCGTTGAAGAGGTCGCGCACGTTGCTGCGCTCCACGTTGAGTTGCAGCGCCAGTTGTTGGTGCGAGCGGTTGAAGTCAACGTCGGTGCGGCTTGTCATCTCTGCGCCCAAAGCGGCGGTTTGCTCGCTCACCACAAAGCGACATTGCAACCATATCTCGTCGGGATTGCTCTCGGGATATACTTTCAGCAGATAGTTGCCCGACACCAGCGGCGTCATTTGCTCGTTGGGCAGAGAGAATTGATAGTGCACATAGTGCACGGTTGTGGCTTGCGAAAAGGCATAGTCGTCGATTATGCCCTCGTTGAAGCCGTCAAGATATTCGATATATGTCAGCTGCGACGGCTGCCAGTCGGCGTTGCAGTGCACAAGCTCATAGCGCAGATACTCGCGGTCGTCGGCAAGATGGTCAAACTCTACGGTGATGCCGTCGTTGCCGTTGAGGGTCATCATCGGTGGGCCGGGTAGGGCATACTCGCTGTCTGCGGTGTGTACCTGCAGCGTGCGTATGCGCTCGTTAAATATGGCATTACCGGTGTCAGCGCTGCGGGCTGCAACGCTGCACAATGCCATTATGCCGATTATGCAAAGTTTCTTTACCATTCGATGGGTTGTTTGCCGTGGGCCACGAGCCATTCGTTAGCCTTTGAAAAATGATGGTTGCCGAAAAATCCGCGGTAGGCGGACAGCGGCGAGGGGTGGGGTGAGGTGAGCACCAAGTGGCGCGAGCTGTCGATGAGACGCTGTTTGCTGATGGCAAAACTTCCCCATAGCAAAAATACTAAATCTTTGCGACTTTGCGAAAGTTTTTCGATAACTCTGTCGGTAAATTCTTCCCAACCGCGTCCGCGATGCGATGCTGCAGCGTGTGCGCGCACCGTCAGCGCCGAGTTGAGCAGCAACACACCTTGCTTTGCCCAGCGCTCAAGATTGCCCGATTGGGGCACCGGAGCACCCGTGTCGGTGCTCACTTCGCGCAGTATGTTTACCAACGACGGAGGCATGGGCACACCGTCGGCCACCGAAAAACACAGCCCGTTAGCTTGACCTACGTCGTGATAAGGATCTTGTCCGAGTATCACAACCTTCACATCCTCAAACGGACAGGCGTCGAAGGCTGCAAAAATGCGCCTCGCCGGCGGAAAAATTGTTGATGTTGCATACTCGTTGCGCACAAACTCGGTGAGCGCGACAAAATACGGTTTATCCCACTCTGAGGCAAGTGCTTGCTTCCACGAATTGTCAATTCTAACTTCCATAATTTATTTTTTTGCAAAGTTAATAAAAAAGCGTAACTTTGCGGCGAATTTTGCACCCGTAGTTTAATGGATAGAATTACGGATTCCGGTTCCGTCGGTTGGGGTTCGATTCCCCACGGGTGTACATTATACTCTCTTCAACTTGCAAAAATGCGACGTTTACAGCTAATTATTGCATTAATTTTATGCATGTTTCAGGCGCGTGCCGATGTCACTGCAGTGTTCAACTGGAGCGACCCCGGGACACTCAATCCCGCCTACACAGGCCCCACGGCCTCAAACCGATACGGACAATATATCGGCAATGTGTTGTTCACCGACAATTCTGTGTCTCTGCTCATCAACGACGATGAAGTGGCTGATGCAAACCACAAAGCGCGGTTCTTGTTTGGCTACAACACGCAGATGATTGAAATGCGTGCATACGAAGATAGTGATATCATCATCACAGCTCCCGATGGCATGTGTGTGCACCAAGTTACCTTCGAAGGCGCCAAAGCCGACGAAAACTACATGATTTCGTACGACGACGCCTCTTCTTTTACTGATGGCAGCTGGACTGCCGGCTCCGATGCCCAAGAGGCTAAATTCTTAGTCTGTGCAACTATCAACTGCACAAAAATCACTGTTTATTGCACCGAACGCACCGGCGTTGACGACGTCGTTGCCGAGAGTGCATCTCCGGCCTCCGCTCGTTGGTACACCATCGACGGTCGCTATCTCTCAAAACAACCCACAGTAAGTGGCGTGTATGTTAAATGTTTAGGTAATACTGCAAAGACAATTTTTATACGCTGACATAAAACAGCTATGGACTCAATGCCCACCCTTGGCGGCAAACGCCGCATCCAATTTATTGACCTTGCGAAAGGAGTTTGTATAATCCTTGTAGTGCTGTTTCATGCACAAGTGTTCACGCCGAAAACGCCGCTGATGAGCAACTTGCGCATGCCGCTCTATTTTTTCCTTTCGGGATTATTTTTCAAAACTTACGGCAGCACCGCCAATTTTGTTGTGAAGAAAGTCAACAAAATTCTTGTGCCGTTTGTGTTTTTCTACATCATCTCTGAAGTTATAACCGTGCTGTGCCTGGTGCATCTGCACAACTATAGCCTCGCCGGCGTGCAAGAACACTTGCTGCGTTTCGACCTCACGTGCAACATCCCTCTGTGGTTTTTGCTCTGCTTGTTTGTGACGAATGTGATATTTTGTGTGCTTCGCCGCACACTCAAAAATGATGTGGTATTTTCGTTTGCCGTTGTGGCTTGCGCCATAGGCGGGGTTTCCCTCGGCGAAGACGGCGTGTCGGGCTTCGCATGGTCGGCAACGGCGCTCACTGCTCTGCCGTTCTTCTATTTAGGCTACATGTCAAACCGCACATCATGGCTCTATCCCAATAAATTAGACAAATACAATGTGCCTTTAGGCTTTGTGCTTATTGCCGCAGCCCTCGTTATTTGCTACTTTAGCGATAATGCGCATATCTCAATGCGCGAAAACAAGTTTGTGGGCAGCGCCGTGGCTTCATATTCAGCCTCGGTGTTTGTTGTGGCGGGAGTGCTGATGCTTTGCAAGGCCGTGGGTCACGTGCCGTTGTTGTCGTATATTGGCCGCTATTCGATAATTATGCTGGGTTTGCACATGAAAGTGCTGCCGTTGATACGCATGGCACTCACCTACTATGGCATTGTAGGCACCGCCAACATTGCTATCACGAGCATAAGCACAATATTAGTGTGCTCGGCCCTCATACCTTTATTTGTGAAGTATTTGCCGCATTTCACGGCTCAAAAAGATATTTTCGGCGAGCACACTGTTGCAACCATCAAGAAACTACGTTTTGCGGTGCGCCCGCTAACCATGCTGCAAGGTTTGCTGCACAGACATCCATCAAGGTAGCACGCGCTTGTTCGCTCGACCACGCGATGTGGGGAGTGATGAAGCAATTGCGGGCGGTGAGCAGCGGATTGTTTTCTTTGGGAGGCTCCGTGCTGAGCACGTCAACACCGGCGGCAAAGATTTTGCCGTTGTTGAGAGCCTCGGCAAGTGCTTGCTCATCAACCAAACCGCCGCGTGCAGTGTTTATAATTATAGCACTACTCTTCATCAACGCCAAAGTGTCGGCATTGACAAAATGCTTGTTGCTGTCGGTCAGCGGTGCGTTGATTGAGAGCACGTCGGCTTGAGCAAAGAGTTGCTCCTTGCTGACAGAGACCACTCCGGCGGGCAGCTTGTCGGGCGTCTTTGATGTGAGTGCTACGACATTCATGCCCAGAGCTTGAGCCACGGCTGCCACGCGCGAGCCTATGTTGCCCAGGCCGTAGATGCCCATGGTGCGGCCGCAGAGCTCGTTGATGGGCTGCAGCAGGTAGGAGAAGTCTTTGCAGTTAACCCAGTCGCCGCGACGCACACTCCCGGCATACTCGCCGGCGCGGTTGGTGATGTTGAGCAATAGCGCAAACACATGTTGCACCACAGCGTTGGTGCTGTAGGCCGGCACGTTGCACACGGTGATGCCGTGGCTGCGCGCGGCGTCAAAGTCGATGACGTTTGTGCCGGTTGCCATGATGCCCACAAATTTGAGCTGTGGCAACGCCTCTATGATTTCGCGAGTGATTATCACTTTGTTGGTGAACACAGCCGTGGCTCCGGCGCAGCGGTCAATCACTTCGTCGGGGGCGGTGCGGTCGTAAACACTGACCGAGCCTTGTTGCTGCAACTTGGGCCAGTCGGAATTTCCGGCGGCGACAAAGCTGTCGAGCACCACTATTTTTATATCTTGTTGCATAATAGGAGATTTTAGTTGCCCAAATTTAGCTAATTTTCCGAAAAAAGTGACTACCTTTGTCGCAAATTATGCCGCAACGCACATCAAGGTGCGTATCTTAGACTGTAAATAACTAGGTAATATATATAAAAGATTGTTTAAAGAACCCTCACTTTTAGAGCTCTCGCGGCTCATGTATTTATTTTTATGAAACTTTCAGGTTCTATTGATTTCAAGCCGAAAATGTTCTCGGCTTTGAGAAATTATTCGTTAGCGGCTTTCCGTCGCGATTTAATTGCCGGTATTGTTGTGGGCATCGTAGCGTTGCCTCTCGCAATTGCCTTTGGTATCGCTTCGGGTGTTAGCCCCACAGTAGGTTTGACAACTGCCATCATAGGTGGCTTTTTGGTTTCGGCTCTCGGCGGCAACTCGGTGCAAATCGGTGGCCCCACCGGAGCATTCATCGTGATTGTTTATACCATCATTCAACAATTCGGCCTCACCGGATTGGGCGTCGCCACGTTTATGGCGGGATTGATACTCGTGTTTATGGGATTGTTCCATTTGGGCACTGTCATCAAGTTCATCCCTTATCCCATTGTCGTTGGCTTCACTGCCGGTATTGCTCTCACCATCTTTTCAACACAGATTAACGACTTTTTCGGCCTCGGTCTCACCGACCTTCCCGGACAGTTCATCCCCAAATGGGGCGTATATTTCAGCAACTTCGGCAATATCTCGTTGCCGGCTCTGGCTACCGGTGTGCTATCGTTGATAATCATCATCCTCACCCCCAAAATCTCTAAAAAGATGCCCGGTGCTCTCACCGCCATCATCGTCATCACTGCTCTCGCTGCCGTGGCTAAGCAATACATCCCCGGCTTTGACGTTGAGACTATCGGCGACCGCTTTGGCGAAATGGCTACCGACCTCCCCGCACCTCACGCCTTCAAGCTCGACATGGCAACCATCAACAACTTGTTGCCTTGGGCATTCACCATCGCCGTGCTCGGCGCTATCGAGTCGCTGCTCTCGGCTACCGTTGCCGACGGTGTGACAGGCTCGCGCACAAACTCAAACACCGAGCTCATCGGTCAAGGTGTGGCAAATATTGTGGTGCCATTCTTTGGCGGCATTCCCGTCACCGGCGCTATTGCTCGCACAATGACCAACATCTCAAACGGCGGCCGCACTCCCGTGGCAGGCGTGGTGCATGCTTTGGTGCTGTTGCTCATCTTCCTCTTTGCAATGCCACTTATTAATTATGTGCCGATGTCGTGCCTCGCAGCCGTCCTCATCATGGTGGCATATAATATGAGTGGTTGGCGCACTGTTGCCGGCATCTTCAAAACTCCGAAGAGCGACGTAACCGTGCTCGTTGTCACCTTCGTGCTCACCGTAGTGTTCGACCTCACCATTGCTATCGAAATCGGTCTGCTCCTTGCAATGATACTCTTCTTGCGTCGCGTCACCGAAAATACTCAAATCAAAGTTTACAGCGAACACCTCGACGTGGCTGAAGGCACCGACCTCTCTAACCACGAAGTGCTCGACGTTGAAAAAGGCGTGAGCGTCTATGAGATTGACGGCCCGTTCTTCTTCGGCGTTGCTACCAAGTTCGACGAAATGATGCGTGCCACTCCCGGTAACGAAACTCCGATTGTGCGCATCATCCGCATGCGTAAAGTTGCCTTTATCGACGCCACCGGCTTGCACAACCTTGAGATACTTATCACCAACTCACAAAACGAAGGCATACACGTGGTGCTCTCGGGCGTAAACGAAAATGTGCACGCTTCGTTGGTAAATGCAGGTATCGACAAACAGATTGGCGCCGACAAAATTTGCGACCACATCACAAAAGCTGTGGCTATGGCAAACTCAATTGTCAACGAATTAAAAGAAAAGTAATAGAATTGTCACAATTTGAACGTTTTTTGCAAGATTTTTGCCAATTCAGTTAACTATCTGTAAATCAGATAAATAACATGAAAATTGACGTTTGCGTGAAAAAAAATATTTTTTTTGCGAAAAAAAATTGCAAAAACGTTTTGGTGGTATGAAAATATCGCTTAACTTTGTGGTGTTTTTGAAGTAAACATATTAATTAATATTAAATCTTAAAAAAATGAAAAAGTTAGTTTTATTTGCTGCTGTTGCTCTCAGCATGTCAGTTTTCTCATGCGGTAACGGTGAAAAAGGCGAAGCTGCTGATTCAGTTGCTGACTCTTCTGTAGAAGCTCCCGTTGACACTACCGCTCAACCCGATTCAGTTCCCGCTGACTCTTTAGCTCCCGCTGCTGAGCAAGCTTAATCCGAAACAGATTATTAGCATTACAGCATAAGTTGGCTCCACTCATGAGTGGGGCCAATTTTATTATCTACCCACGCCCCAACTCTCCCTGCCGCCCCGCACGCCGATTTTTCGAATAGACGCTAAATTTTTGGGTTTATATGGCTTATTTGGCTTTTATTATAAAGTTAGTGCGTTATTTGTGAGGAGTAAACGAGTTTTTTTTGTAATTTTGCAGCTACGAAATCTCATAAAGCGATGATAAATAAAATCAACACTCTCAAAGCCGAAATTGAGGCTCTCACCGCAGCTGATACCGCCGAGGTTGAAGCTTTGCGCATAAAATATCTCAGTAAGAAAGGCGCTGTTTCGGCACTTTTCAACGACTTCCGCACCGTCCCCGCCGACCAAAAAAAGGCTATGGGCGCTGCTCTCAACGAACTTAAAACTCTCGCAACCGACAAAATCAACGCCCTCCGCGAAGCGCTTGAAAATACCGACACCGTCGACGACTCGCTCGACCTCACTCGCAGCGCTGCCGCCGTGCGCCTCGGCACACGTCACCCCTTGTCGTTGGTGCGCGAAGAGATTATTGATATCTTCCGCCGTCTTGGTTTCTCTGTTGCCGAAGGCCCCGAGATTGAAGACGACTGGCACGTATTCTCATCACTCAACTTTGCTGCCGATCACCCCGCGCGCGACATGCAGGACACATTCTTCATCAGCCGCAATCCCGCCGACGTGCTCCTTCGCACCCACACCTCGTCAGTGCAAAGCCGCGTGATGGAAACCACCCAACCCCCCTTGCGCATCATCTGCCCCGGCCGCGTATATCGCAACGAGGCAATTTCGGCTCGCGCACACTGCTTCTTCCACCAGGTAGAAGCTCTCTACGTTGACAAAAACGTTTCGTTCGCCGA
>CAZYNO010000058.1:0-10700 GCA_964648845.1 uncultured Bacteroides sp. | reverse complement strand
GAGCCAGGATCAAACTCTTCGTTGTTAATATTTCGTTTATTTTCTTTTCAAATTATTTTTGATGAAGCGTCTAAACAATTTTTTGTTTTGTTTGTTGCTTTCACAACCTAACTCGAAGACTTGTGACTCACGATTTTCACTTGACTTATTTGTTGTAGAATTGACTTGAGTGTTTGTTGTTACAAACTTGCTCTTGTACTACTCTTGTCACTATTGTAATTCTTTCAATGTTCTCTGTATAGCTTCCGAGATTTTGGAGTCGAAAGCGTTTGCAAAGTTAAGTCAAATTTTCGAGACTGAAAAATTGTTACCAAACTTTTAACGCTTTTTAAACTTTCGAGCGTTTCACTGCCGCTGCAGTGTCGTTGTTTCTCGTTTGCGGATGCAAAGGTAAGACGATTTTTTGAGGTGAGCAAATGTTTTCGGAAGTTTTTCTGCTAAAGAACATGTATTTAACCTTTGTTTACATTTATACATATATAGATATACGGGAGCGCGGAAAAGTTGTGCGAGTCGCGTTAAATGCGTAACTTTGCAATGCGATAATAAAAGCGATTTTTTTGCGTTATAATATACGATAGCACCATTGATTACGAAAATTCGAACAATATAATGTTGATTAAAGCAACACGCAATATACTTTCACTGACAGCATCACTACTGCTTGGATGCGCGATAGGGCACGCACAAAGCGACACAAACGCATACAGTTTTTTGGATGTGACATCTTCTTCGCACATATACGGACTTGGAGGCGTAAATATTTCGCTGGTTGACGACGACATCAACACAGCCGATCAAAACCCGGCGCTAATGGGACAGGAAATGAGCGGTCAGGTATCATTCAACTATATGCATTATATCGGCAGCACCAATTTTGCCGGGCTGAAGTATTGCCACGGAGTTGGCGAACACGGCACGTGGGGTGCGTCGCTAAAATATTTTGGTTATGGCTCGATGACCGAAACGGATGCGTCGGGCAGTGTGCTGGGCACATTTTCGGCTAACGACGTTGCTTTTGGAGCGCAATATTCGCACGACATCAGCGACAGATGGCGCGGCGGCATAAATTTGAAATTTATATATAGCGGCTATGCCGACTACACGGCGTTTGCCATAGGCACGGATGTTGGTGTGAACTACTATGACCCGGAGAGCGACTTGTCACTGTCGGCAGTGGTAGCCAATCTTGGCGGCCAAGTGAAGCGCTTTAACGAGAGCTACGACCGTCTGCCAATTGATGTGCGTTTGGGATGGTCGAAGACCTTTGGCACGTTCCCGATACGTTTTTCAATCACGGCATGGAACCTCACCAAATGGCACCTACCCTACTACGAGACCGGCGACGGCACAGAGACCGGCGACTTTGAGACCAAAGACACCTTTACGGGCAATTTGTTTCGCCACTTGGTGTTTGGCGCCGACATAGTGTCGAGTCCCAACTGGTATCTCGGACTTGGCTATAACTATAAGACACGCACCGACATGAGCACCTACTCGCGCAGCATGCTGTCGGGATTGTCGCTGGCAGCCGGCATGAAGGTGAGTCACTTTTCGTTTGGCCTGGCTTTGGCACAGCCACACAGCGGAGCCACAACATTTATGCTTAATCTTACATACGACTTAAACAATCTTATAAACTAAGAATACATATATGAGCAACAAACCTATCATAGTAGCCATCGACGGATTTTCATCGTCGGGCAAAAGCACAATGGCTAAAAATTTGGCTAAAGTGCTCGGATACAGATATATCGACTCGGGAGCCATGTATCGTGCAGTGACTCTCTATGCCCTCGACCACGGCATGATTGACGGCGATGGCAAGGTTGACGAAGCGCAGCTTGTGGCGCAACTCGGCAATATCAACATCGACTTTGCCGTGCAAGCCGACGGCACTCAGCACACTACGCTCAACGGCGTAGACGTGGAGAGCGAGATACGCGGCATGCGCGTGTCGGAGAGTGTGTCGCCTGTGGCAGCCATCCCGGCAGTGCGCCACGACCTTGTGGCCAAGCAGCAAGCATTTGGCGAGAGCAAAGGTATAGTGATGGACGGCCGCGACATAGGCACCACAGTGTTCCCCAATGCCGAGCTCAAGATATTTGTGAATGCGTCGGCCGAGACACGTGCTCAGCGACGCTTCAAAGAGCTGATGGACAAAGGCGTAGATGTGAACTACGAAGAGATACTTGCAAATGTGGTGCACCGCGACAGCATCGACACCACACGTGCCGAGAGCCCGTTGCGTCAGGCTGAAGATGCCATCTGTCTTGACAATTCGAACATGACACTCGACGAGCAAAACGCATGGCTTGAAGAGCAGGTGCGTCGTGTGTCAGCAAATTAACCATACACCACAGAGATAATGGCTGAAATAGAAATCGACTCACAATCGGGTTTTTGTTTTGGGGTGGTCACGGCGATACACAAGGCCGAAGAAGAGCTCACCAAAGGCGAGCAACTTTATTGCCTTGGCGACATTGTGCACAACAATGCCGAGGTAGAACGTCTGCGTTCGAAAGGACTTATCACCATCGACCACGACGAGATGCGCCGATTGCACGGGGTGAAGGTGTTGCTGCGAGCACACGGCGAGCCACCGTCGACCTATGCCGAAGCGCGTGCCAACGACATCAAGATGATAGATGCCACCTGTCCGGTGGTGCTGCGCTTGCAGCAGCGCATCAAGAAGGCGTACAACGCCTCGGTGCAGTCGGGCAAAGACATGCAAATTGTGATATACGGGCGCATAGGCCATGCCGAAGTGAACGGCTTGGTGGGACAAACCGACGGCACGGCGCTTGTGATTGAGGGCATAGACCAGCTCGACAAGATAGATTTTAGCCGCGACATTTCGCTCTATAGCCAGACAACCAAGTCGCTTGAAGGGTTCACGGCAATCATCGAAGAGATAAAGCATCGCGTGCAACCTGGTGTGCATTTTGAATATTCCGACACTATTTGTCGCCAGGTTGCCAACCGTGTGGAGCATCTGCGCGAATTTGCTGCGGCACACGATGTTGTGCTGTTTGTTGCGGGCGAGAAAAGCAGCAACGGCAAGATATTGTTTGCACACTGCAAGGAGGTTAACGAGCGTGCATATCTTGTTGCCAATCCCGACAAGATTTGCGGCGAATGGCTTGCCAATGCCGAGACAATAGGCATCTGCGGCGCCACATCAACCCCGCGCTGGCTTATGGAAGAAGTAGCAACACGAGCAAACCAACTAACATGAGATATAGAATAGCATATTTTGCGGCGGCATGTGCAGTGCTTGCCGCGTGCAACCACGACAAGTCGACAACCCCTGTAGAGCCGGACAAGATAGACGTAGACATCGCCAATGCTGGGCGCGATGCAGCGTTGCGTGCGTTTGAATACGACTCGGCGAGCCAGCAGCGCGACAGTGCCTTGCTTGAGATACGCGCCACCGAGCAGCGACTAAAGAGCGAAGGCATGCCCAACAGTGCAAAGTCGTACGTCAGCGGGGCACAAACAGTTATAGACAGTCTACTCAACAACTAATCAATAAGTTACACAAAACAGCGGCCGCATCAAACGGTTGCTGTTTTGTTTTTTTAGCACGACAAAAGGGCTCATTAACAGCCCAATCTTAATTTTTTTTCGTATATTCGCACGTTGAAACTGTTTTGAGCACAAATTGCTGCTAATAAAATCGTAAAACGTCACAAAACATAAGCCAACAATAGTATGGACTTAGACTTATTCTTGCAAATATTACACATCGAGTCGACTTCGGGCAGCGAAGGTCGCTTGGCGCAATTTGTAGCCGACCACCTTGCCACCGACAAGAGCGAAGTATCGTTCTATGAAGTTGACTGCGAATGTTCTGAAAATAACACACACCCCATACGCAACATAATGTTTAGCTGGGGTGAGCCCGAGATTGTTTTTTGCACACACCTCGACACCGTGCCGCCCTACATAGCCCCCACCCTCACCACCAATGCCGAGGGCGAGAAGGTGATTTGCGGACGCGGCTCGTGCGATGCCAAGGGCCAGATATTTGCAATGTACAATGCATGTCGGAAGCTTGAAGCTGCCGGGCACAGCAATTTCGGTTTGTTGTTGCTTGCCGGCGAAGAGACAGGCTCGTACGGAGCCAAGAGCTTTCGCGAGGTTTATCCGCAGACGAAATACGTGATAGTCGGCGAGCCCACCGACAACAAGATGGTGAGTGCAAGCAAGGGCACCAAGTCGTTTGACGTGACAGTGACAGGAAAGAAATTTCACTCGGGCTATCCGCAATATGGCGACAATGCCATAGAGCGTTTTGTGGCTCTCATCAATAAGTTGCAAGCCGTTGACTTTCCGAAAGACGATGTGCTTGGCGACACCACTTGGAATGTAGGTTTGCTGCACAGCGACAATCCGCAAAACATAGTGAGCGACAGTGTGCAGTGTCGCATCTACTTCCGCACCACCTTTGCCAGCGACGAGTTTGTGGTCAACACAATGCTATCGCTCAACGACGACAAAGTGAAGGTTACGAACCGCGGCGGCGACACTCCGTCGCGCTACACCACCATCGACGGCTTTGCTACCACCACCGTTGCCTTTGGCAGCGACGCACCACAGCTCACCAACTTTGAGCATAAGTTGCTGTGCGGCCCGGGGTCGATACTTGTGGCGCACACCGCCGACGAATACATCCGCGTCAGCGACATCGAAGAAGCCGTTGACAACTATGTGAAAATGTACGAACACTTATCCAAACAATAATTCACAATACTAACCTATTATGATTGTAATGAAATTCGGCGGCACTTCGGTCGCCAACTACGAAGCGATTTCGCGTACAATTTCAATTGTAGAAAGCAAGCTCAACGAGAAACCCATCGTTGTGGTATCTGCATTGTCAAAAATCACAGACCTGCTGTATAAAATAGCAGACACAGCTGCAGCAGGCGATAAGCAACAAGTAGACGAACATATAAAGCAATTGCGTGAGCGACACCTCACTGTTGCCGGCGAATTATTGGATAAGGATAAGCGTGCCAAAGACGAAGCAACAGAAAGCATCAACAAAATCATCGACGACCTGGCAAACTTTGCCACAGCCGTGTGTGCTCTTGGCGAGCTCACCGACCGCAGCAAAGCGCGCATCATCTCGATCGGTGAATATCTTTCGTCAACAATCATATGCTACACAATGAATGCACGCGGCATCAAAACCGCATTTATCAATGCACGCGAGTTTATGATTACCACTGACGACCACCTCAAAGGCGAGCCCATCAACGACGAGATTATCAGTCGTGCGCCGGGCATCATAGCCAAAGCATACGAGGGCAAAGACGCCGTCATCACCCAAGGTTTTGTGTCGGCCACCCAAGGCGGCGAACCTGCAGTTTTGGGACGCGGCGGCTCAGACTATTCGGCATCGCTCATCGGCATGGCTGTGGATGCCGCCCGCATAGAAATATGGACAGACGTTGACGGTGTGCGCACCTGCGACCCCCGCAAGGTTAGCAACACTCAAAGCATCGAAAAAATATCGTTTGAAGAGGCTGCCGAGATGGCACACTTCGGAGCAAAAGTATTGCATCCGTTGACCATGGAGCCGGCAGTAGGCAAAAACATCCCCATCTATGTGCTCAACTCAATGAATCCCGCCGGCAAAGGCACGGTGATATTGCGCAACGAGTACATCGAACCGGGTGTCAAAGCACTCTCGTTCAAACAAAACATACGTTTGGTGAATATCTTCTCAACACGCATGATCAACACTCCGGGATTCTTGAACAAGACCTTCGAGATTTTCGGACGTCACAATGTGTCGGTCGACTTCATCAGCACCTCAGAGGCCAACATCTCGCTGACTACGGATGCCGCGCAAGACATTGACGTGGTGATTGACGAGCTCAGCGAATTTGCACAAGTGCAGGTGCTCGACGACAAGGCACAAATATCGGTTATCGGCAAAAACATCACCACCATCAAGGGCAAGATGTTTGACATTATCGACGCACTCAAGGGATATCGCATATACATGATATCGGAGAGCGCCACCGACGTCAACATCAGCTTTGTTGTTGACCGCGACCGTCTCGACGAGATTGTGAATGTTGCACACCAACACCTTTTTGAGAACTAATAACAGAATCGAAAAAAATACGCAATATGAAAGTTGTGATTAGCGGCTATGGCAAAATGGGCCATATGGTCGAAAAAATACTAAATCAACAAGGCATAGAGTGCGCTGCATGCAGCGAGAACATTGCCGAGATTGATGCGGCGTTGGCAAAAGAGAGCATCTGCATCGACTTTACCACGCCGGCAGCTTTCCGTGCCAATTATGAGTTCCTGGCAAAAAACTTTAAGGGCGTAGTTGTTGGCACAACAGGCTGGAACGATATCAAAGACGAGGTGATAAGCTGCTTTGAGAGCAACAACACCACAATGATATACGGCTCAAACTTTTCAATCGGCGTGAACATCTTTTTTGCGGTGACTGAATATGCATCACAATTGATGCACAAGTTTGGCGGCTATAGCGCATATATCAACGAGAAGCACCACTGCCACAAGCTCGATGCTCCCAGTGGCACGGCAAAATCGCTGGCAGCCATCGTTGAAGAAAATATGGGCGGCAAAGTTGACGTGTCGGCAGTGCGCTGCGGCGAGATACCGGGCATACACACCGTTGGCTTTGAGGGTCTCAACGACCGCATAACAATGACACACGAGGCCTTCTCGCGCGAGGGCTTTGCTGCCGGAGCTGTAGAAGCAGCGAAGATGGCAGAAGAAATGACAGGCGTACACGAATTTAAAAACATCATATTCAATGGCAGCAACCAGATTATTTGACCGACTGACCGGCTGCGGCACAGCACTGGTAACTCCGTTTCGCAACGGAGACGTTGACTACTCCGCATATACGGCAATTGTAAAAGAACAAGTTGCCGCCGGCATTAACTTTTTGGTGCCTCTTGGCACAACCGCCGAGGCACCGTGTTTGTCGCTCGACGAGGGCATACACTTGCTTGCACTGACTTTAGAGCACGCCAACGGGCTGCCCATGGTTGTTGGTGCGGGCAACAACTCGTTGGCACAAACCATGACCAACATCAACACGCTGAGCCACCACGGTGCTGACGCGTTTTTGATTGTTGTGCCGTTCTACAACAAGCCCACCCAGCCGGGTTTGGTGCAATATTTCACGGCTGTAGCCGATGCGTCGCCCAAGCCCATAGTGCTCTACAACATCCCCGGACGCACAGGCACAAATATGCTTGCCGAGACAACACTCAAGCTTGCCGAGCACGAGAACATCATTGCCGTGAAAGAAGCTTCGGGCAACTTTGAGCAGATAACCGAAATCATCAAGCATGCTCCCGACAACTTCAAAGTGTTTAGCGGCAACGACGACGAGACACTCAAGCTGATGAACGCCGGAGCTGCAGGTATTGTCAGCGTGGCATCTAACATCACGCCCAAAGGCATGGCACAGCTCATCAAGGCCATCAAGACCGGCCACACCGAAGAGGCCAACCGTCTCTACAACGTGCTTGCACCGCTGTTCAAAAATCTGTTTTTGGAGAGCAACCCCATCCCCGCTAAGGCAGGTTTGTCGATACGCGGTTTGGTTGAAAACGAATTGCGTTTGCCGCTTGTGAATGCCTCAGAGCCGGTATACAAGATTATGGAGCAAACCATAGTAGACTTAGCAAAACAAAATTTACTTTAAAATAAAATCGTAATAGCGATGAACGAACAACTTGAACGCTTCAAACAGGTGATGCACGACCTTGAAACGGGCAAAATACGCGTTGCCGAAAAGGTTGACGGCGAATGGAAAGTGAATTCATGGATTAAGGAAGTGATATTGTCGGGCTTTCGTCTCGGCAAACTCACCGACATGAGTCTCGGCGACTTCTCGTTTTACGATAAAGACACAGTGCCCGCGCGCAAGTTCTCTGCCGACAACGGCGTGCGCATAGTGCCCGGAGGCTCTGCCATCCGCACCGGTGCCTATTTAGCGCCGTCGGTGATAGTGATGCCGCCGTCGTATGTGAATATCGGTGCGTATGTCGACTCAGACACAATGATCGACTCGCACGCGCTTGTAGGCTCGTGCGCACAAGTGGGCAAGCACGTGCATTTGTCGGCTGCCTCGCAGCTTGGCGGCGTGCTTGAGCCTGTTGGTGCACTGCCCGTAATCATCGAGGACAATGTGTTTATCGGTGGCAATTGCGGCATCTACGAGGGCACTATTGTGAAAGAGAATGCCGTTATCGGCACCGGCGTGATTATCAATGCGTCAACAGCATTGTTTGATGCCACTACCGGCGAATATATCCGCGCCAACGAGCAAGGCCAGATGGTGGTGCCCGCAGGAGCAGTGGTAGTTGCCGGCAGCCGTCCCATCACGCAAGGCCCCGGAGCCGCCAAGGGTGTGCATCTCTACACACCGGTGATAGTGAAATATCGCGATGAAAAGACCTCGGCATCAGTAGTATTGGAGGATTTGTTGCGATGAACTATCAGTTTTCTGACGACGTAGCGTCGTTTTTCCGTTCTCCGGTGCGAGATATATTCAAAAAAGTAGATTTAAATCAGATATATTCGTTTGCCGGTGGCTATCCTTCAGCCGACACTTTTCCGCTTGAGGAGTTTCGCACCATCATGTCGGAAGTGATTGACAAGTATGGAGCCAAGGCATTTCAATATGGAGCCACACAAGGTGTGCCCGAGTTGCGACAAGCTTTGTCATCGCGCTATGGCATAGAGCTTGACCGCATACAGATAACATCATCGTCGCAACAAGGCATTGATGTGTGCACACGTGTGATGGTAAATCCTGGCGATGTGATCATCACTTCGCAGCCGTCATATCTGGGTGCTCTGCAATCGTTCTGCTCATACCGTGCTGAGATTGTGGGAGTGAAGTATGTTGACAATGTGGCAGAGTTTAAAGCCGCATACGAGGCGGCTATCACCACAGCGCGCAATGCAGGCAAGCACGTGAGCTTTATTTATGCCATCCCCGACTTTCAAAATCCGTCGGGCGAGACGTTGCCGTTGGCGCACCGCGAGGCGCTTGCCGACGTTGCCAAGGCTTATGAGCTTGTGATTGTGGAGGATGCGCCCTATCGCGAGTTGCGCTACGAGGGCGAAGATGTTGCCACCATCTACTCGTTGGCGCCGGACAATGTGCTGCACTTGGGCTCGTTTTCAAAGGTCATGGCACCGGGGTTTCGCCTGGGATGGATATTCGGTAATGCGGAGCTGCTCGACAAGATATATGTGTGCAAGCAATCGCTCGACTTGTGTCCGCCGGTATTCGACCAATATGTTGCCGCCGAATTTTTGGCGAGCGGCAAGCTTGATGCGAACCTCAAGAAGAGCATCGCGCTGTATAAGCGCAAGCGCGACTTGATGTTGTCGCTGCTCGAAAAGCACATGCCGGCAGGGGTGACGTGGACGCATCCGCAAGGCGGATTGTTCTTGTTTTTGACGTTACCCGAAGGATTTGAAGCGGTGAAGTTTTATGACACGTCGCTCGACCGAGGCGTGGCATACGTGGCGGGTGAATTTTTCCACACCGACCAACGTTTGGGCCACAACACCATGCGCATGAATTTCTCGTTTATGACCGAAGAAAAGATTGCGGCGGGCATCGAATTGTTGGCAACGCTGCTCCGCGAACAGCTGCAAAAATAATACATATGTGAAAGGGCATAAAAAAACACCGCCACGGCGGTGTTTTTTTATGGGAGTATGGGAGATTATTTCACAACGACTTTAGAGGCTTGGGTGCCTTGGCGACGGATGTAGAGGCCGGGGGCAAGGTTGTCGCCATTGAGGCGAACGCCATTGAGGTTGAAGAATTCAACGGGAGCGTTGCTGTTGTCAACGGTGATGTCGTTCACGCCACCTTCGTCAACTTTGGTAAGGAGAGAATCGCCATAGCCATCGATATAACCATAGTACCAAGATGTTTGGTTATCATTCCAGTCAAGCCAGAGAGCTTGGCCTGTCCAACCGGTCCAGATTGAATAGTCATCTTTCACGCCAAGCACAACCGGCTCGGTCGGACCTTGTGTATATCCGCTGTCGTCCCATAAAGCGCTAAGACGAACACTCATGTAATAGGGAGTACCATTATACATATAAGTTAATTTGCCGTAGTCAACGGGTTGGATTGTGATTGTAGCAACATAGCCTTCATAGTCTGTTTTTTCAACATATCCGGTAAGTGTGCCACCGGGTTCGTAAATCCAGTCAAAACCAGAGGGTATCAAGTTAGAGACTAAAACTTCATTGAGGTTTTCGCCGGCTTCAATCTTAACATATTTGTTTGTTGTGCCGTCGTATGTTGCAGATGTTTCAACATAGCTGCCTGTTGTTACATATTCGTAGCCTGAAGAGGTGCCGGTGTAAGAACCAACAATTTGCTCGATGATGCCTGTAGCATCGTCGGGAACTACGATGTAGAGAGAAGTCCATTCAGAGCCTTCTGCATCGTCGTAGACGTAGCAATCGAGCTCGATTTGGTCACCATCATCTTCTTCAATATATGCAGCCTCGTAGCCTGAGGTATCAACATAAGTTTTAATGCTGGTGTAGTTTGTGCCGTTGAGGGAGATATTGATAGGAATTACGCCTTGAGCGAAGTTAGCTTTAACGTCTTTGCTACCTTTTTCGCCGGTGATGGTGAAAGAGATTTCTTG
>CAZYNO010000057.1:0-11166 GCA_964648845.1 uncultured Bacteroides sp. | reverse complement strand
TGATTTTTTGCATCACAGCGTCGATAGCTTTGTCGTTGAGAGTTTTCTCGTCGTCCTGCAAGGTGAGTGAGATGGCGTACGATTTCTTACCTTCGGCGAGGTTTTTGCCTTCGTAGACGTCGAAGAGCTCAACCGAGCGCAGGAGTTTGCGTTCCGACTCGCGCACCACGGTTTCAATCTCAGCCATGGTGATGTTTGAGTTGATGAGCAGAGCGAGGTCGCGCTTCACGGGTTGAGTTTTGGGCAGGTCGGCAAAGGTTACTTTCTTTTTGAGTGCGAGTTTGCAGAGCTCGTTCCAGTTGAGCTCGGCGAAGTAAACTTCTTGTTTGATGTCGCACTTGTGAGTGAGGGCTTTAGCCACAACGCCCATCACGCCGAGTTGTTTGCCCGACTTGGTTGCGATGTTGAGGCTTGCAGCAAACAGCTCGTTGTCGCCGCGTGTAATGGCAACTTCGCGGTCGGTGATGCCGAGGCGAGCGAAGATGTTGGCGACGTTGGCTTTGAGGTGGAAGAATGTGGCGTTTTCGGCGGGGCTTGTCCAGTTGGCGCGACGCACGTCGCCGGTCATCCACAAAGCCAGGCGAGCGCTTTCGCTGTAGGGAGCGAGAGGCTTTTCGGTTGTCGACTCGGCCTCGGGGTTGAGGAAGTAGACGTTGCCGGTCTCGTAGAGTGCGAGGTCTTTGTTCTTGCGGTTGATGTTGTGAGCAAGGCTCTCAAGGCCGCCGAAGAGCAGGGTTTGACGCATCACGTTGAGGTCTTGGCTGAGGGGGTTGAGCAATTTCACGCAGTGCGAAGCGGGATATTGCTGCAAGTCGGCATAGTAGCCCTCGGCAGTGAGCGAGTTGTTGAGTATTTCGTTGAAACCGGCGGCTGTGAGTTGCTCGGCAACTGTGCGGCGAAGGTCGTCGGCAGCGTCGGTTTTTGTTTTGAAAGCGAGCGAAGCATGGAGCTCTTCGGGGATGGCAATGTTGTTGTAGCCATATATGCGGAGCACATCTTCAACCACGTCGCAGGGACGTTGCACGTCTACGCGATAGGTGGGCACAAGGAGTTTGCGGATGTCGCCGTCGCGGCTCACTGTCTCTATTTCGAGAGCACGAAGTATGGCGTCAACTTTGGCGTCGTCGATGTGTGTGCCGATGAGGTTGTCCATGTATTGTGTGCTGAGCTCTACTTCAAAGGGCGGGAATGTTTGCGAGCATACGTCGCGCACTTCGCCAACGATGCGGCCGCCGGCAAGTTCTTTGACCAGGAGTGCGGCAACCTTGAGCACGTAGAGTGTGGTGTTAGGGTCGATGCCGCGCTCGAAGCGGAATGAAGAGTCGGTGTTGAGGCCGTGGCGACGCGCTGTTTTGCGCACGCGTGTGGGGTTGAAGTATGCGCTCTCAAGGAACACTGACTTTGTCTCGGCTGTAACGCCCGAGTCGAGGCCGCCAAACACGCCTGCCATGCACATGGGCTCTTCGGCATTGCAAATCATCAGGTCTGCAGCGTCGAGAGTGCGCTCTACGCCGTCGAGAGTGGTGAATTTAGTGTCTTGGGCGCAAGTGCGCACAACCACGGTGTCGCCTTTGATTTTGGCGCGGTCGAAGCAGTGCAGGGGTTGACCCAGCGAGTGAAGTATGTAGTTGGTGATGTCGACAATATTGTTGATTGGGTGCAAGCCTATAGCGTTCAAGCGGTCTTTCAACCACTCGGGGCTTTCGGCAACGGTCACGCCTTCGATAGTGACACCGCAATAGCGAGGGCTACCCTCAGCGTCAACCACTTGCACGTCAACTCCTTTTTCGGCGGGAGCATCAACGGCAAAAGCATCGGCCGACGGGCGGCGCAGCTCAGCTTCTTGTTGATGAGCGGCGAGCCATGCACTGAGGTCGCGAGCCACGCCAAAGTGCGAAGCTGCGTCAATGCGGTTGGGAGTGAGGTCTACCTCAAGCACATAGTCGTCTTTGAGGTTATAGTATTCGGCAGCGGGGGTGCCGGGCTTGATATCTTGGTTGATAACGATGATGCCGTCGTGCGATGTGCCGATGCCAATCTCGTCTTCAGCGCAAATCATACCCATCGACTCAACGCCGCGTATTTTTGATTTCTTGATTTGGAATTGGTTGTCGCCGTTGTATAGAGTAGTGCCCACAGTAGCCACAACAACTGTTTGGCCGGCAGCCACATTGGGAGCGCCGCAAACAATCTGCTCCACTTTGTCGCCGAGGTCTACGGTGGTGATGTGGAGGTGGTCGCTATTGGGGTGCTCAACGCAGGTGAGCACTTTGCCGATGACAATGCCGCGGAGGCCTCCGCGCACGCTCTCAACGGTTTCGATGCCGCCACACTCAAGGCCGATAGAGGTCAGAGCGGCAGCGAGTTCATCAGGCGAAAGATTAAAGTCTACATAATCTTTGAGCCAGCTATATGATATATTCATAAAATTATTGTTTAATCCGAATTAACATGCAAAGTTACATATTTTTTGCCGACAATACAACACGTCACAAAAAAAAGCAATGGCGTGCTTCACAACACACCATTGCATTCAAAATAAAGTAACTTAAATTGTCTATTTATTTTATCCTATTTTTTATTTCTTGTTAAGATTTAAGCGGGGCGAAACTTCAAACTTCATGTTGACGCCTGCCTTGCTCATTTGGTCGGCAACTTTAAGTTTGTCCTTACCAAATGTACGCGATTGAGCTATAGCAGCTCTCAAACCGCTGATTCTGGGTTTGGCAACCAACTTAGCACGAGCTTTTGCACGAGCTGCAGCTGATGATTCGGGGAATGCGATATAACCGGGGTTCTTAAGTTGCACTCTGTTGCCGTCATCATCTTTAGTTGAATAGAAATAGATATCTACAACACCATCAAAAGTGAACGGACATTCAGGAATGGTTACCAAAGCATCGTCAGCGTCATAAGTTGACCACGGGAAGTCATTGTTAGTGCATACGGTCTGTATCTGAGTCGGAGTCAACTCTTGTGATTGGTTGGTGATGAAGTAAGAGTCAACGAAGCCTTCGTAGTTTTCGATAGCAAACTCATCTTCGTCTTCATATTTGAGTCCTGACAATTGCGGATAAATTTCTACAAAGTCGCCGTCAATTGTAAACTCGATATTGCGTTTTGCAGCGCAATCGTTGTAGTCCATTACGTTCAAAACGTAGTAGTCGCTTGCATAGGGAGCAACCATTGAATACAAGTTGGGAGTGGTGTTATGCTTGCGGATGGTAACCGGGAAAGCATAATCTGACGGAACGATGCTAGTGTAACCGCTTAAGAACCAGCCGTCAACAAATTCACCTTCACCGAGCACTGTCCAATCAGCGTCGTCATTGTCACCAAGGTTAACAACAGCTTTTTGAATGTCGTAATCTTGAATTGTGCCTTCGCCATCATAAGCTAAAGCTGCAAGATAGTATGTGCCGTTTCCTGAAACGGGGAAGAGAGTGCGAACTTCGGTGCCGGGTTCAACATCTACAACACCTTCGCCACCGGCTTTAACATAAGCGTAGGCTTCCGACTCGCTGCTTGCTTGCACAAATGCAGCTTTCACGGCACTAACATTTGCGCCGGTGGTTGTGAGACCGATAGCATAAGCTTCGTCTGAGGGGTTGATGTATAAGCCTTTATATTCAGCTGAAATTGAATAATCGGGATAGCCGTCAAGTTGGAAAGAGTCATAGTCTATAAGCAAGGCCTTGTCGGTTTCAATACTGTAATATGCCAAGGCAAAATATATTTCACCTCCCTCAGGGTCGAAAGCAGCATAGCCTGAATAATCAGCGCCATCGGCTCTGTATGTTGCATAGTCGGTGACATAGTAGTAGCCGGCAACTATCACATTTTTGCCTATCGACACAGGAACGTGGCCATATTTACTGCGAACGCGATCGTCGGGCACATTGATTGTCAATGTTTGGTCGCCATCACCCCAATTGCTAATCACGAGATCGTAGCTGTGAGGATTTTCGGGATCATACACTTTCACAATAGGCAGGCCTGCATCTGCACCCCAATCGGCTGCAGTGTAGTAGTATGTGCCGGTGCCGGTGCAAGTGCCTTCAACTGCGGGATAGACATTGCCATTCGAGTCGGTGCCTTCGGGCACTGAGCCGTCCCAGGGTACGGTTACGAGCGGAGCTGCAACTTGGAAGCCCATATCGAGCTCTGACTTACCATAGCTTGAAGCGTTATCAATTTTAAGAACGAGGTCGTAAACTTGCGATTGGTCAACAACTGACGGGTCGTAAGTGATAGGCAATGTTGTGGTTGTGGCATCGCCTGCGAAAGATACTGACGACGGGATAGAGATGCCGGCAGTTTCGGGATAGACGGTCGAGGTGATGGTGTAGGTTGACGGAGCGTCGGCAGAGGTGCGATAAACCGGAACTTCATACACCGTGACTTTGTTTGATGCGCGCACACTGGTTGCAGTACCATCGGCGAAATAAGCACCTTCAGAAGCGTCACCGATGCTATAGTTGTCGTCGTCGGTGCAGCCGGTGAATGCTACTGTTGCCAAAGCAAGTGCCGCAAATATGGTTGATTTTAATATTTTCATTGTATTATAGTTTTAATCAGTGTTACTGTTTTATTACAACGCGCTCGGTTTTTCACCTGACTTGTTGTTGTCTGATTGAGAGATTTTCGGGTTGCCGTTAATCTCGCTTTGCGGTAAGCAGTAGATACGAACCACAGAGAGATCTGCATCTTCTTTTTCAGAAGGAATGTAGTAAACGGCAGTTGCAGGCCAGTTTGAATTGCGGCGGTCAACGGGTTTGTCTAAGCGCATGGTGTCAAACCAAGTGAGGCCTTCGCCCCAGAGCTCTACGCGACGCTCTTGGTAAACGGCATCTTGCACTTCGGCAGCGGTTGTTGCCGAGCAGCTGTAAGCAGGGTTACGATAGGTAGTAACAAAGTTTACAAGGGTTTGGCGACCGGCGTCAACTTGTCCGCTCATTGCCTGACCTTCAGCGAGGATATAGTACATCTCTTCGATACGCATCAAGGGGATGTCGCTGGCATTGGTGCTCTGACCGAGAACGCTCTTATAAGAGTCGAACTTCACATTGGTGTAAGGTTGGATAGAGCTGCTATAACCGTTGATGTATTCTTGTTGTGCGGCAGTGATGTCGGGGCTGGTGAGGTTTTCGTCAAGGAACCAACCTTTGCGCACGTCTTTAGCCGGGATTTGAGCATAGAGGCGAGCGTCGCACCACTTCCAAGCACCTACAGTCACGTAGCCATAAGCAAATGTGCAGGTGTGTGACGGGAAGTTAACAATACCCGAGGTGACAACACGGTCGGTCTCGGCGATAGCAATACCCCACATCCAGTTGTTGGCTGTGATGTCGTTGAAGCCGGGCTCTGAAGCTTCGGCTTGCGACAGGGGAGCACCGCTGAAGTTGCTGATAGCATTTTGAGCGTCTTCGGCAGCTTTAGCCCAACGTTGCATCACAAGGTCAACGCGTGCACGTAAGCCGTAAGCAGTGCTGAGGTCAATCATACGTTTGGGTTTGGTGCTGAGAGCTTGCTCGCGAGTGTATGATGAAGATTGCAGCAATTCAATAGCCTCGTCGAGGTCGGCGTTGATGCGGTCGTAAACCTCTTGCACTGTAGCACGGGCGCAACCGTTCACAGCGGCATCTTCAGCATTTTCCTCGGTGATGATGGGCACACAAGGCATTGACTCGTGGCCTACATAGGTGAATTGATACAATTGAGCGAGCACGAAGTAGTCGAATGCGCGGGTTGCCAAGGCATTTGCGCGATAGAACTTACTCTCAGAGGCTGTTGCATCAGAGGGAATTGACTCGGTGATAGCGTTTGAAGCATAGATTTGGTCGTAGAGATAACGCCATGTTGCAGCCGTACGAATTGCGCTGGGGCTGGGGCTTGAGTAGAGCATCCAGGTGGCGTACCAGTTGTAACCGGTAGAAATTGACACATAGTCTTGACCTTGCATATCCAAGCCAATCATCACGGCGGGATAGCCGATATCATTGTGATAGCTGTCGCCCAAGACTGACATGTATCTTGAGAAATCTGAGAAGATTGCATTGACTGATGCTTGAGCCATAGTTGGGTTGGCTTCCAAGACTGCCTCCTTTTGATCGGTGGTCACATATCCGCCCAAATACTCGGTATCAAGGTCATCGCAAGAGCTAACAGCTACTGTTGCCAATGCCAATGCCAAATATTTATTTATATGTTTCATTGTTGTTCAGAATTTAAATATAACAGATTAGAATGTTACCTTAATACCGCCGGTGATAGCGCGGATGGGAGAGTATGTGCTGGTGTTATCTGAGCTCACATAACCTTGACGCGGGTCAAGACCTTTGCGACGGCTCCAAAGTGCAACGTTCTCAGCTGCAAAGTAAACGCGAACTCCATCGATTAATGCTTTGCGAGTGACACGTGTGGGCAGTGTGTAGCCAAGGGTGATGTTGTTGAGCGACAGATAGTTGCTTGAAATCAAATAGCGAGTTGATGTTGAGTTGTAGGCATTGCCCGAGTCGTCCAAGCAGAGAGCGGGATAATTGGTGTGATTTTCGGGTGTCCAAGCGTTCAACACATCTTTACTCCAAGTGAGACCAACTTCGGTGTTTGCACCTGATGCTGTGATGGTTTGATAACCTGAGTCAAAGATGCGACCGCCAAATTGATAAGCAAATGTTGCAGAAAAGTCAAAGCCATAAGCTTCGAATGTGGTGCCGAAACCGCCATAACCTTTAGGCAGGAGGTTGCCGGTTGAGATGCGGCCGTTGTTGTATGCTTCAGAGTAGCTGGTGGTGGTGCCGCGAGTTTGCACGTATTGTTTAACGGTCTCGCCGTCTTCTTCGTATGAATAAGGAATGCGGTTGCCGTCTTCGTCGGTAGCATCTACCCAAGTGTAGTAGAGGGGACGACCGGTTGACTCTTCAACACCGGCATATTCAACAATCCAAAGGTTGTACATTGACTCACCTTCAACATACATGCGTGAGCCGCTCAACCAGCCTTGTTTGCTGTCGTCTTGCCATGATGTATTGGCGTTGAGGATACTCGGGTCGAGTTTGAGCACTTTGTTCTTACCCAAAGTCAAGTTGGCGTTAACAGCCCATTTGAGGTTGCGGTTGTGAAGAATAGTGTAGTTGAGGTCGAACTCGAAACCATTGTTGCGCATCGAACCAACGTTTGAGGGGATTGAAGAGTAACCCAGTGAGGGAGAAACGGGAAGGTAGAAGAGCATGTTTGAAGTTTGACGTTGATAATACTCAATGCTACCTGAAAGTTTGTCGCGCCAGAAGCTGAAGTCTACACCAACGTTGAGAGAGTTAGAAGTCTCCCAAGTGATGTTGCGGTTACCTTTATAGTAGAGTGTACCGTCCGACCAAACGCCGTCGGAACCGGTGATTGTGTATTGGTCGAGATATGCAATGCCGTTTGAACCGATAGCGTCGTTACCGTTTTGACCGAATGAAGCTTTGAGTTTCAAGAGGTCAACAACGCCGCGCGACTCTTGCATGAACGACTCTTTGGCGATATCCCATGCAGCAGATACTGACCAGAAGTTACCCCAGCGATGCTCGGGAGCAAAGCGTGAAGAACCGTCACGACGATAAGCTGCAGTGAAGTAGTAGCGGCCTAAGTAGTTGTATTTTGCATTGGCGATGAAACCACGGTGCACTGTGCTTGACACTGCGCCGTAACCGCGACGGTTATCAATGGTGTTGTTAACAACGTATGCTGAGGGATTGTAAAGGTTTTGACCGTAAGCGGTAACTGATTCAGATTGTGTTGATTGGTTTTCGAAACCTACCATCAAGCTAACATTGTGGTCGCCGAATTGACGAGTGTAGTTGGCAATAGCTTGAAGGTTGATGGTGCGCAGACGAGTGCTGGCTTGCTCTGCTTCACCATTGTAGCTTGCTGACTGACCATAGAGGTTGTTGGCAAGGTAGTGCAGGCGCTCTGAGTGAATCAAGTAGCCGGCAGTACCGGTGATTGTGAGGCCGCTCACCGGAGTGAGAGTAGCGTACCATTTGCCGTTGAATACGTCAACAAGATAGTCGGTGGTATCGTAGATGAGTTTTGATGCAGGGTTTGAGAATGCCATGTAGGGACGCACGGGAGCGTAGCCGTTGCCATAGTCGCCGCCTTCACCATAGTCGTAGATGGGCTGATTGTTTGTTGCATTGCGCATGATGTTGCCTTGTGCATCGCGGATATACAAGGGATAAACCGGAGCAATGGTGTTGACCAAGTAGAATGCGTTAGATGAGCTACCGGCGCTGGTTTGGTCGTCGGGATAACCGCTGTTTGTGTATGTGTAAGAGATGTTTGTGCCAATCTTCAACCATTTTTTAGCTTGGAAGTCGACTGTTGCACGAGTTGAGAAGCGGTTGAAGTGTGAGTTGGTGATGATACCTTCGTCGTTAAGGTAGTTGCCCGAAACGTAGTAGTTCACGCGGTCTGTGCCGCCGCTGATGCTGAGGTTGTACTCTTGGCGCAAGCCGTCAGAGATTGTGCCTTTAGTCCAGTCGTCGGCAAGATATGTGTAGCGGCCGTCAGAATAACCTGCGGTAGCATAGGGGTTGAATTTGCCGTTAGAACCAACAATTGTTTGGCCTTCGGGCACTGTGTAGGTTTGATAGCCGAGTTGGCTCCAGATTGAGCCTACAGAATAGTCGTGAAGGGCAGCACCGCTGAGACCGAGGTTGCGAGCGCCGTAAGTTCTGTTTGCTTGATAAATGGTTTCGATATATTGACGGGGGTCGGTGATAACGTCGTAGTTTGAAAGTGCACGAGTGTTAGCACCCCAGCGCATATCGACAGTAACTTTTGCGTTGCCTTCTCTACCTGATTTGGTGGTGATGAGGATAACACCGTTTGCACCGCGAGCACCGTAAAGGGCTGTTGATGCAGCGTCTTTGATTACGGTCATCGACTCGATATCGTTGGTTGAGATTGTTGCTATGTCGCCGTCAAAGGGCAGGCCGTCAACAACATAAAGCGGAGAGCTTGATACGTTGATAGAGCCTACGCCGCGAATGCGTACTGAAGCAGACTCACCGGGTTGACCGTTAGAGCTCAATGTTTGCACACCGGCGATTTTACCGCTGAGTGCGTTTGTTGCGCTCGACACCAAAACGTCTTCAAGTTCTTCGGCTTTAACTACGCCGGCTGAACCTGTATACTCCGATTTTTTAGTAGTACCATAGGCAACAACCATAACTTCGTTGAGCGAGTTGTCGGCGGCTTCGAGAGCAACTGACAGGGGTTTGCCTGTGATTGCTACAATTTTTTGCACCATACCAACATAGCTCACTTGCAATTTCTGAACACTTTGTGGAACCTGGATTGTAAAGTGACCGTCAAGGTCAGTTGCAACTCCATTGCCACCTCCGGCAGGTTGCACACTGGCTCCTGCCAAGGGCTCGCCATCATCGGCACTGACCACGGTACCGCTGACAGTGCGCAACTGTGCCGACACAGCTATCACGGTGAACATCGCGATCAAGGATAACAAAA
Organism: uncultured Bacteroides sp.; assembly: GCA_964648845.1. Lineage (GTDB taxonomy): Bacteria > Bacteroidota > Bacteroidia > Bacteroidales > Muribaculaceae > CAG-873. Next base: position 1,653 of record CAZYNO010000057.1, on the reverse strand, counting down.
GTTTTTTCATAATGAAGTAAAAAAATTGATATATGTAAATAAGAAGAATATAATCTGTAAAAAAATGTGTCTCACATACATATATTTATTATATACCCTCGCTATATAGATTGGTAGGTGAAGAAGAATAGACCTTTCAATGTTTGCAATAAAACAATTTGCCCCGACGGACAAGTTCCTTTATTTTGAGAGGATAAAATATTGTATGCAATGTATGATATATAGAGTCTCTAAACTATAATGCTGCAAAGTTAAGCTAAAAAATTATAATTCCAAACATTTTGTTTAATTTTTATTGAAAAATCCTACTTTTTTCTATTTTTCCGCTACAATCCAGTTACAATGCTAATAAAAAAACTGCAACAGCGCCTCACGACGTTGCTGCAGGGAGTCAAAATGAATCGAGAATGATATATTGAGGATGATATAGTTGCTATTTTTCGCGCATGAATACGTTGACCGGTGTGCCGGTGAATTGGTATTGCTCGCGTATCTTGTTCTCCAAATAGCGGCGGTAGGGTTCTTTCACCCACTGCGGCAGGTTGCAGAAGAAGATGAATGTTGGCACAGGCGAGCCTTTGAGCATTGTCACATATTTGATTTTCACAAACTTGCCTTTGTTTGATGGTGGCGGATATGCCGCAATCACTTCTTGCATGTATGTGTTGAGCTGTGAGGTGGGCACTGTGCGACGTCGGTTTTGATATACCTCGACGGCTGTTTCGAGCACTTTGTAGATGCGCTGTTTGGTGAGTGCCGAGGTGAAGATGATGGGGAAGTCGGTGAATGGTGCAAAGCGCTCGCGGATAGCGTTTTCGTAGTGCTTAATGGCTGTGACGCTTTTGTCTTCAACGAGATCCCACTTATTTACAACAACTACGAGACCTTTTTTGTTGCGTTGTATGAGTGAAAAAATGTTTACGTCTTGCGACTCTATGCCGCGGGTGGCGTCGATCATGAGCACGCACACGTCGCTTGCTTCGATGGCACGGATTGAGCGGATGACTGAATAATATTCAATATCTTCGCTCACTTTGGTCTTTTTGCGTATGCCGGCGGTATCGACGAGATAGAAGTCGAAGCCGTATTTGTTGTAGCGGGTGTAGATTGAGTCGCGGGTGGTGCCTGCAATGTCGGTGACAATGTGACGCTCTTCGCCGATAAATGCGTTGATGATGCTCGATTTTCCGGCGTTGGGGCGTCCAACGATAGTAAACTTGGGAATGTCTTCGAGCACCTCTTCGGCGTCTTCGTCAACGAGGGGCAGTTTTTTCACCACGTCGTCGAGCAAGTCGCCGGTGCCGTATCCGCTGACAGCCGACACGGGGTATGGGTCGCCCAAGCCTAAGCCATAAAACTCGGGCACATTATATAGCCACTCGTTAGAGTCAACTTTGTTGGCGACGAGGAGCACGGGTTTGCGCGATTTGCGCAATATTTCGGCGACATGGTCATCGAGGTTTGTGATGCCGTTCATTGAGTCGACAACGAAAAGAATTTCGTCGGCTTGCTCAATGGCGAGCTCCACTTGTTTGTTGATTTCGCCTTCGAAGATGTCGTCGCTGTTCACCACCCAACCGCCGGTGTCGACAATTGAGAATTCTTTGCCGTTCCAGTCAACTTTGCCGTACTGACGGTCGCGGGTTGTGCCGG
>CAZYNO010000056.1:0-11185 GCA_964648845.1 uncultured Bacteroides sp. | reverse complement strand
CACCGTTTTCAACAACGTCGAGGAAGAGTTTCCATGCTTCGTTGGCGATTGACACGGTGAGTGTCTCTACGTAGTATGAACCGCCGGCAGGGTCAACAACTTTGTCGAGGTGACTCTCTTCTTTGAGAAGGAATTGTTGGTTGCGTGCGATACGTTCAGAGAATGCATCGGGAGTCTTATAGGGTGTGTCGAACGGGGTCACGGTGATTGAGTCAACGCAAGCAAGTGCTGCCGACATTGTCTCTGTTTGGCTGCGGAGCAAGTTTACGTGTGCATCAAACACTGTTTGGTTGAACTTAGATGTTGAAGCGTGGCAAAGCATCTTGGCGGCGCAGGGGCATGTGGGTTTGTATTGCTCTACGATTTGAGCCCACAACATGCGTGCTGCACGGAATTTTGACAACTCCATGAAGAAGTTTGACGATACGCCCATGTTGAATTTGATGCGGTTGGCAACCTCGTTGATGTCGAGGCCTGCTTCGGTGAGTTGTGTCAACCAATCGGCACCCCAAGCGAGGGCATAACCGAGTTCTTGGAAGATGTATGCACCGCTGTTGCAAAGCATCTCAGAGTCTACTGAGAGCACGCGCAAGTTTTTAACGGGGCGAACAACTTCGAGGATGGCTTTTGTTTGTTCAACTACGTCGGCGGCAACTTTGCCTGCACCGTGGCGCAATGCTTTGCGCAATGGATTGTAGTCGATTGAACCTTTAAATGTTTCGGTAGCGTTGTTTTCGTTGAGGTATTCAACTAATGCTTTGGCTACGGCCAATGCTTTGCCGGGGCAGCAAGTGAAGTTAACCTCAACTGCGGGAAGGTAGATGTCTTTAAGGAGAGTAGCAATTTCTTCTTTTGTGCCTTCTGCGACAGTGAAGCCGAGAGAAGTTACGCCTTTGTTGAGCACGTCGAGAGCAATCTCGTTAGCGCCTTTGGCATCGTCGGCAATGATTTCCTGGCGTGTGAGCCAATCGTTGTCGGTGCGTGTGCCGCGTACAAAGGGGAATTCACCGGGGAGTGAGTCGGTAGTTTTAAGGTCGGCAATGTCTTCAGCACGATAGATAGGCTGCACATTGAAGCCTTCATTTGTTCTCCATACCAATTTTTTGTTGAAATCAGCACCTTTCAGGTCAGCTTCAACCTTGGCGCGCCACTCTTCGTAGCTCACACCGGGAAATTGGTCGAACAGTTTTTCTTTGTTCTCTGCCATAACAGGATGGTTGATAAGTTTTAAAATACAGTATACTATGTTTTTTGTTTGATATTGGGCTTTGTCCAATTAGATTTTTGCGGTTGCTATGCTTAGGAGCATTTTAACCACACAAAATTACTAAACTATAAATATACATCAAAATAAAATCAGTTAAATTTATTATCTTTGCACTCAAATTTTAAACAAATTTCAATAATAAGCCTGTATGTCTGACACTTTTTATACCATTAGCGGCAACTCTGAGAGTAAAGTTACTGAAAAAATGAGCAAATTTCTTGCTTATGCCTTTCACGTGCAATCTGCTGTTGAGGCTAAAGAGCGCATTGCCGAGGTGGCTAAAAAATATTACGATGCTCGTCATGTGTGTTGGGCATATATGGTTGGTGCTGACCGCACTGAGTGCATGTCGAACGACAATGGCGAGCCTTCGGGCACTGCCGGAAAACCCATCCTCGGCCAGATAAATTCGCTTAATCTTACCGACGTTGTTGTGGTGGTTGTGCGCTATTTCGGCGGCATAAAACTTGGCACTTCGGGGCTCATCAGCGCTTATCGCGAGGCCGCTCGCAGTGCGCTTGCCGAGGCAGAAGTGATTGAGTGTCATGTGCAATCTGAGCTGTCATTCACCTTCCCCTACATGTCGATTAACGATGTGATGAAACTTACCAAGCAGACCGGTATAACCACCCTTGAGCAGACCTTCGACAACTCTTGTTCTATGCGCGTGAGCGTGCGTCGCGACGATGCCGAGCAGCTGCGCAACCGTCTGCTCGATGTTGACGGCCTCACAATGGTCGACTGACAACAAAAGTGGACGCCACGCAGCGTCCACATTCTCCGGTTATATTTAGACTAGGAAATAACTACACCCGGATAACTAACATTGGCAAATCGCCGTTGTCGAGAATGCGGTGCGCCAGTCCGGGGTTGAAGAAACGTGCAAAAACGTTCTTCCGTTTATTGGGCATAACAATCAAGTCGATGTTACGCTCATTTTTGAGCTCAGTATATTCTTGTTGTGCATTTTCTATCGTCAGCGCTTCAACGTTAAACGTGAATTGCGGATAGTTTTGCGTGCAGTATTTTAGCAGAGACTGCATGCTCTGTTTTTCGTTCATCTCAAAGCTGCGCTTTTTGCCCGGCACGTGTGCTATTGTCACCGTGGCGTTGCTGTCTTTGAATATGCGCGACATTGTGTCGATGGCCAAGATATCTTCTTGCTCAAGGTTGCTAAACATCAAGATGTTTTTAGGCTTGAACGGCGTTGGCGCATTGAATGTCTCGGGGATGGAGAGTAGGGTGATGCGGCATTTGTCGAGCACTTCGGCTGTCACGCTGCCTATCAACTCAGCCGATTTGCGTTTTGACCCGCGTGTGCCCATAACCACAAGATAGGGCGTGTTTTCTTTGGCATACTCCACGATTGAGTCTTCGGGCACGCCTTCCACCACAACTGTTGTGAACTTCACGGCAGGCAGCTCGCCAAGCTTTATGTGCTCGCGCATGCGCTCAGCAAAGTGTTGCATCATCGACGTTGCCGTTTGCTCAATCTGCTTGCGAGCCTCGCTGTCGGCGGCAAGGTCAAAGCTGAGTGCATCAGACAGCTGCACATTCCCCGTGATATACGGGTCGATGTACGAGTGCAAAAACACCACTTCGGCTTTTTGCAATTGAGCTATCTCAAAGGCTATGCCTACAGCTTTGGTTGAATGTTCGCTAAAGTCGACGGGCACCAATATAAAGCGCCCGGCGTCTTGTGCCGCTGCTGCATTTGTGCGAAAAATATCAGGATTTTCTATTATGCGCAGAGCCAAAGGCAAATCGTCCTCGTTTATGCGCACGCGCACTCCCGACGACACCACCGGCTTCTCAAGGTTTACGTTTTGTAATGCTGCGGTAATGCCTTCGTTTTCGAGCATGGCTTTTAGTTCAAGAGCCCTGTCGTATGTGTGTATGGCAACGGTTATTTGTCGCACGCGTCTTGGGGGTTATATAAGAAGACAACTGATTAAAATGAGAGGAGAGGGAGAATGAGTGATTTTGTTTTAATCAGTTGATGAAACCTTTTGTTTTTGCTTATGACTGCAAAAATCATTTTGACTCTTGCTCTTGCAGAATTTCTACTGCCATGTCATAAATTGTCGGGTCATCAAGAACTACAATGCCGCCGTTGGGGCCCGGTTCAATGTGTACGCCTTGGTTTTTGCCAAAGGTATAATTACTTCCGCCGAAATAGTTGCGAACTGTTTGGACAGTGACGTTGAGTTTGTCGGCAATTTTGTGGATGGAACCGTCGGGTAAGCTGTCCTTAAGATGGCGCAGCTCATTGAAAGTGATTGTCTTTGTCATGATGAGTATCGATTTAATTTGGTGAATTACCAGAGGTTTATGTTTTGACCCAAAGTTAAGGTCTATTTTTGAATTTTACAAATAAAAATGATAAAAAATTACACATGTTTTACAACATAATGTATGTTTTTTATCATTTTTATCGGTTAACTGATTGAAAAACAAATCGGTTGACCGATTGAATATGTCTGAATTTTTATCAAATTCGTTCTACATCGGCCGAGCTCACCCATGCTCGTGTGGTGTTGTTGATTTTTACATCATACCACATCATTGTGGCGGGGTCGTCGGGCGTGGCAAGCGAGTCAACGATGATGAGTTTTGTGCCTTGGTGTATGGGCACAACTTTGTCGGTCTTTGACTGTGCGGTTTGTGGCACTGAGCGCAGATTTGTGGTCGGCACTATCACTACGGCTTGCTCGTGGTCGTTGACGGCGTCGGCTGAACTCTTGGCTATTGTCAGCACATAGATAAATATCACTGCCACAACTATGCTGCCAAAAAATCCGGCCTTGCGCACGTTGATGTTTGTGGTGAATAGGTAAAGTGCTATGGCGCCGATAACTATCACAAACAGGGTGAATGCTATCCATGCCCAGGTGTCGGGCGAGTGCATGGCCACTATTTTTTGATGCACATTGCTGAGAAATGTGCTGTCGTCTTCGGGCTTATCCTGTATCTTTGTCTTCACAAATTCGAGATTGGTGCGTGCATCGGCATTCGACGGGTCAACCATCAGTGCTCGCTCATAGTTTATCACGGCGTGACCCAAATCGCCGAGGCGATAGTAGGTGTTGCCCAGATTGTAATAGATATTTGACGAGCTGCCTTCTTTTTGCAGTGCCGTGTTGTAGTGGTCGAGCGCTTCGGTGTATGCACTCTTGCTGTATGCCGAGTCACCTTGCTCTACGTTGCTCAACGCTAAAGCGCTAAAGGCTTGAAAAGCCAAAACTGCTATAATCAATATCTTTTTCATTGTTTGTTGCGTTTTGTGGCCTCCAGGCCGTTGATAACATCTGTAGCGCTTTGATACATTGTCGACACTTCGGTGTCGGAGTGTTCGGGGGTGAAGCGTGCCATCTCGCATTCGTCGATGACGTGGATGGTTTGCTCTATAAGCTCGGGGGAAGCTCCGGCTTCGGCGAGTTTCTCGCTGACGTTGTCGCGAGTGAGTGCCGACGACGGTATGCCGAGTTTGTCGCTGATATAGCCCCAAAGTGCGGCTGAAAGTGCGGTGTAGAATGCGTCGTTGTTGTGACGTTGCATCTCTGTGCGGGCAACTTTCAAACGTTTATTGGCGACGCGGTTTGCACGTGCTGTGCGGCGTCCGGCAACGTCGGCGTTGAGGCGCAATTGACGGCGATATACAAGTATTGTGGTGATCAATGCTGCTGCAACAATCAGATAGCAGAGCAGATAGAACCATGTGTAGAATGCGCGTTCATGCTCATCGCGAAGTTCGCCTTTCTTTAGCGGCTTGATGTAGAGTATGTCGTCCATGCTCTTGTCGATGCCGGTTTGTTGCACTGCTGCCACTGCTGAGGCTGTGCCTTTGGCAACGCGGCGGTTATATCCCGGCAGGTCGATAGTCACGTACTGACCTTTCGACGGGTCGAAATACACAAACTTGGTAGCTGCCACATTGAGCTCGCCCACTTGTTGCGGCACTATGGTGTATGTGGCGGTGAATGTGCCGGTCATATCCTGGCCGTTGAAGTGTGCATCGCTTTCGCTCTCGGGGTCGTATTCTTCAACACCGGGACCAAAGTCAATGTCGGGAGTCTTGAGATATTTAATGTTACCTGTACCTTTCACTACGTATGTGTAGGTCGCTGCCTCGTTGGTGCGCATTGTTTGCGGCTCGAGGGTAGTGCTTGCGGTGAATTTACCCACGGCACCGCTGAAGTCGGCGGGTTGCGGTTTGGGCAACGGCGATACGTTCACGCTCACTTTGTTTGATACGGTGGTGATGTTTTGCTCTATGGGGCGACGTGTGATGAAGAAACCGTTTGATATCTCCTCGTATGTTTCGAGTGTCACGTCATAGCGGCCCGAGTTGATTGTGAGTGTGCCGTCTTTTTGCGGATAGAGCAAGCAGCGTTTGAGCACTGCCGAATAGTAGTTGTCGCCGCGGAAATGCTCTATTTTCGGCTGCTCGTGCACCTCAAGCTCTTCGCTGAGGAAGCCGTCGAACGAGGGCAATGTTGTTGCGCGGAACGATGTGATGCTGTGCTTGGTGTAAACCTTGATGGTTGCAATCACTGCCTCTTGCTCATAAATGTGATTTTTTGAGAGCGTGACGGTGACTATCAGGTCATTAGGGCTAATCTTTTTGACGTTGCCGCTATTCACGGTCTGTGCCGGAGCTCCGTTGCCGGTGCTTTGTCGGCTGTTCTGCTGATCTGATTTGTCAGGCGGCAGGATGGTGATTGATTTGGGCTGCGTTTTGAGCACTTTGCCGCCCGAATTGATGCTCACCGACGGTATTGTTGCCGTGCCGGCCTTCTCTGCATAATAAGTGAACGAGAAGTCGCGAATGACGGTTGACGATTGTTTGCCGTTGATAAACTCGTGGCTCTCCATGGTTGACAGTGCCGGGCCGTAGCGCAACACGCAACCTTTCAGCTCCGGAGCTTGCGACACCGAGCCTTCGGCGTTGACCAGGCGGAACGTCACCGTGAAGTTGCGTCCCTGTATCACTTGTCCCGGAGCCTGAACTACAAACTGGGCTTGAGCCATGCCGACCAAGCCGGTGAGTAGCATCAGAAGCGTAAGTATGCTTGTTTTAAATTTAAAAATCATATTCGTATAACACCTGTATACAATTGGTGGATAATAGAAGAAACAACTGAAGAAGATGAGAGGTGATCACCACGGCTTGTCGGTAGATGCACGTCCGTAGGCCGGGTCGTTGGGTTGTTTTTTGCGAGTCTTGTTTTCTTTAGCTTGCACAGATTGCAAAATCTGTTTGTCGTTTTGATTTTGCTGTTGTTGCTGTTGCTGTTGTTGTTGGTTCTGCTGCTGCTGTTGTTGATCTTGCTGTTGTTGCTGATCTTTGTTTTGGTCGTCGTTGTTATTACCACCGCCACCGCCGCCTTGTTCTTCGGGCGGAAGTTTCAGCTGTGCAACGCGCAAGTTTTGCACGGCGCGCAGATTGTTGGGCTTTTTGCGCAGCAAAGCCTTATAGTTTTCTATAGCTTGCTTGTAGCTTTCAGTCGACATGTTTTTGAGCGAGTCGGCAAAGTTGGCGTTTTGCGGGTCTTCAGATGCCTTTTTCAGATAGTCGCCAATATAGACGGCATCGTTGCCAAGGTTATACAAAGCCTTTTCGCTGATAGCGGCATCGCCGCCTGTCTTAGCCAATTGATTGAGGGCAAGACGGGCATTTTTGAGTGCCGTAGAGTCGGACTTCTGATTATGGAGAGCGGCGATAGCCTTGTTGTAGATTGCGGCTTCGCTGTCTTTGTTCGCATCAATAGCTTTGTCGTAGTCTTTTATCGCCTCTTCAAATTTGTTTTTGTTGAAGTTGCGGTTACCCGACTTGATAGCATTGCGCTCTGTCTTGTTGCTCATGTCTGACTGTGTGCACCCCGTTGCAAGGGCGGCAGCAAAGCCAAAGCATACAATTGCTAATATGTTTGTATAGTTGCGTTTCATTTTTCAGTCGGTTTTTTTAGTTGTCTTGCTGAAGAAGTTGACGTTCTTGAGCCAGCTGATTTTACGTTCGATAACCAACAAGTCGGCTACGAGCAAGATGAGTGCCAACCATGCAAAGACCGGAAATTGCTCTGCGCTGGTTTTGTAGCTCACATTTTTGAGCTCGGTTTTGCCAAGTTTGCCAAGCTCGTCGGCAAGTTTGTCGAGAGCTGCGGGGTTGGCGCCGTTAACGTAGATACCTTTACCGGCTGTAGCAATTTCGGCTGCAGCCTTCTCGTCGACGGCAGTGATAACCTCGTTGCCTTCGTAGTCGGTCATAAACGATTTAGAGCCTTTGCCAAGGGGTATGCGAGCGCCTTTCGATGTGCCCACGCCCACCACGTCAACTTGTATGCCTTGTTTGGCGGCCTCTTTTGCCGTCTCAATGGTTTGACCTTCGTGGTCTTCGGCGTCGGTGATAAGTATTATGGCTTTGTGCACATCCTGCTTCTTGCCAAATGAGTTCATCGACATCTGCAATGCGTCGCTGATGTTTGTGCCCTGAGCTTGTATGATTGACGGCTCGAGGTCGTTGATAAACATTTTGGCGGTATAGAAGTCGGTGGTCATCGGCATTTTTGTCTTTGCTTCGCCGGCAAACACCACAAGACCCACCTTGTCGTTGTCGAGTCGGTCAACGAGCTTCTCGAGAAGCAACTTGGCGCGACGCAGACGGCTGATGCTCTTGGGGTCGTCGGTCGAGGCGGCGAGCATAGAGTTTGACACGTCGAAGGTTATCATCACTTCAATGCCTTCAACACTCTTAGTCTCGTCTTTTTCGCCAAAGCGCGGACGCACCAATATGAAGATGATTGCTACCAGAGCAAGCAGCTGAAGTGTAATCTTGATTGAGGGCTTATATTTTGAAGCATCAGGCATCAGATGCGCAAACACTTCGGGATTACCAAACTTTTTGAGTTTGCGTCGTCGAGACAGTTGTGCAAGTTCGTACAATCCCCACACCACGGGCACCGCAGCGAGCAGAGATAATAGATATGGGTTTGCAAAATCAAACATATATAATAAATATATTAATGTTTCAACAATATTAAGGCATTGTGCGGAACACTGTGTAGCGCAACAACAATTCAACGCCAACCAGCATGAAAAGCAACCATGCCCACGGCATATAGTTGTCTTCGGTGTGCGAGAAGTGACGCACATCCATCTTGGTCTTTTCAAGTTGGTCTATCTCATGGAAGATGTCGGCGAGCACTTTGTTGTCGGTGGCGCGGAAATATTTGCCGCCGGTGTTGCTTGCAATGGTTTTGAGCGTAGCTTCGTCGATGACTACCGGCTGTTTGGTGTAGACTATGCGGCCAAATTCGTCGTACGACGGGCTGTCGGCCAAACCGTTGGTGCCGATGCCTATGGTGTAGATTTTCACCTTCTCATTTTTGGCAATCTCTGATGCGCTGATAGGCGCCACCAGTCCGGTGTTGTTTGAGCCGTCGGTGAGCAGGATGATGCTTTTGCTTTTTGCCTTGCCCTCGATGATGCGGTTGAGCGAGGTGGCTATGCCGTCGCCGATAGCCGTGCCGTCTTCAAGCATGCCCAGCTTCAACCCTTTGATATAGTTGATAACTGCTGCATGGTCGATTGTCATTGGCAGGCCGGTGAGGCTTTCGCCGGCAAATATCACTACGCCAACATTATCGTCGGGACGTCCCTGGATGAATTTTGATGCCACGTCTTTGGCCGCCTCCAAGCGGTCGGGCTTGAGGTCGCGCGTGAGCATACTGCCCGACACGTCAATGGCAAGCACAATGTCGGTGCCTTCGGTCGACGATTTGTGCCAACTATCTTTGAGCTGCGGACGTGCCAATATGATAATCAAACAGCCTATAGCAGCAAGACGCAGCACAAACAATATGTGGCGCAGCACCGCACGCACGGGCATGCCCGTCTTGGCAAACGGTGCCAAGCTTGAGATGCCAAGGGTTGGGCGCGAGTTGCGTTGCTTGATAATGTACCACGCTATTAGCGGCACAAATATCAAAAACAACCATAGATATTGAGGATTAGCTAATTGCATGGGTTAATTCTTTTTATGTTTCTTGTTTTTAGAACCTTTGCGCTTGCCTTTTTTTGTTTTGGCTGCCTCTTCTGGTTCTTCTACGGGTTTAGTCTTTTCAACAAATTCGTGAGTGATGTTGAATGAGCGAATGTTTTCATCGGGCAACGGACGCACTTTCGCAAACTTCACAAAGTCGGCGGTCTCGAGCAACGGAAGTATTGTCTCGGCCTCCTCGTTTGTCATAGGATTTGCGTGCATAGCGTCAATAATTTGCTTGGTGGTCATCTCGCGGGCATATATGCCGAAGCGACCTTCAAGATACTGACGGAATATGTCGGTGAGCTCGGTGTAATATTCTTTTTCGTGACCGTTCTCGGCAAGTTTCTGAGCTTTGAGTTTTGAGAGGCGGTCAATAGCAAGATTGTAGGGCGGGATAACTTTCTTGCGAGGCAAGAGGGTGGGGCCGTTTTTCTTGTATAGAAGAGCTATAACCACGATAAGCGCTATTGTTGCAGCAATAATCACTGCCCAATACCACCAGTCGGGCACAAAGTCATACCAACGACCTTTAATCGACACAGGGCCTTCCATCGGGTTGATATATAGCGAGTCGCGCATCTCCTTCGGCATATTTGGCTCGAGCACCTTCATGCTCACGGCCTCTGAATATATGGTGTCTTGTCCCACCACATACTTGAATTTGGGGAAGGTCACGTCGCCCACCTCAAAAGGTTGCACAAGTATGTTGTAGTTCACCTGCATGCGGCCGTTGTTGAGCGCCGTAGAGTCTACGTTTATTTCGCGCACCTCTACACCGCTAAATTCGTTTGATTTGCCCGGCTCGAGTGTCGGCAATCCGACTATAGCGCCGGCGTGGCCGTTTTTCACTACTTCAATGCGCAACATAGTGCGACCCGACATAGTCACCTGTGTCGAGTCAACTTTGGCATGTATCACAGTTGCCGGGGCATTGACTTGCGCATTGGCAAGCGTTGCCGCCGTGAGAGCAAGTGATGCTGCTATATGTTTTAATGAAAATTTCATAAGTCAGTTTTTGGTTGTGAACCGGCGTCTTTAGCGCGAATTGCGATTTTTAAATAGTGACATGAGCGATTTCACATAGTTCTCGTCGGTAGCTATGCTAACAAAGTCTACGCGACTCGAACGCAAGGTCTCAGCCATCTTTTGCTGATTTTCATACCACCATTTGTCGTAGGCTTGGCGAGTGTTGCGGCTTGATGTGTCAATCCAACGTGTGCCGCCGTTTTCAAGGTCGGCAAAGCGCACAAGACCAACATCGGGCATCTGGGCGTCGCGACGGTCATAGACCTGCATGGCCATGATATCGTGCTTGTTGCGGGCTATTTGCAGTGGCTGCTTGTAGTCGCTATCGTCAATAAAGTCGCTAATCAAAAATGCCGTGCATCGTTTTTTTGATGCATTGGTGAAGTATTTGAGCGCGGCTGCCAAGTCGGTGCGCTTGCTCTCGGGTTGAAAGTCAAGCAACTCGCGGATAATCAGCAATATCTGCTTCTTACCCTTGTTTGGCGGAATGTATTTCTCTACGCGGTCGGTGAAGAAAATGGCACCTATTTTATCGTTGTTTTGTGTGGCTGAGAATGCCAGTGTGGCAGCTATTTCGGCGATTATCTCGCGCTTCTCGGCACCAACGGCGCCAAACATTCCGCTGCCCGACATGTCGACGAGCAACATCACCGTCAGCTCGCGCTCTTCCTCATAAACCTTCACGTAAGGCTTATTGTGTCGAGCGGTCACATTCCAGTCAATGTCGCGTATGTCGTCGCCATATTGATACTCGCGCACCTCGCTAAACATCATGCCGCGTCCCTTGAACGCCGAGTGATACTCGCCGGCAAAGATGTTTTGCGATAGTCCGCGCGTCTTTATTTCGA
>CAZYNO010000055.1:0-11186 GCA_964648845.1 uncultured Bacteroides sp. | reverse complement strand
TGCTGCTCAGCGACACTTGCGGTGCTCACACATTCCCGTATATAGATATTAAAAACGACACAGCCATCGTTGAGCACGAAGCCACCACGTCGAAAATCTCAGAAGAGCAATTGTTCTACTGCAACCAGCGCGGTATACCCACCGAAGAAGCCGTGGGCCTCATAGTGAACGGCTACGCCAAAGAAGTGATGAACAAGTTGCCTATGGAATTTGCCGTTGAAGCACAAAAGTTGCTGGCAATCACTCTCGAAGGCTCAATAGGATAACAATAAACACACCTCAGCATAATGAAACAACAAGATAATTTGCTCACCGTCACCGACCTTCACGCCGGCATAGATGGTAAAGAGATTTTAAAAGGCATTAATCTCACCGTGCGCCCCGGCGAAGTTCACGCCATCATGGGCCCCAACGGTTCGGGCAAGAGCACCCTGTCGGGCGTTCTCGCCGGAGATCCGCGTTTCACTGTAACCTCAGGTTCGGCCGTATTTCATGGCGTAGACTTGTTGTCGTTGCCTCCCGAAAATCGCAGCCATGAGGGTTTGTTTCTCTCGTTCCAATATCCTGTAGAGATACCCGGTGTGTCAATGGTAAACTTTATGCGTGCGGCAGTCAATGCCAAGCGCAAATATCATGGCGAGGAGCAACTCTCGGCAAGCGACTTCCTCAAGCTCATGCGCCAAAAACGTTCAATTGTTGAGCTCGACAACAAACTTGCTTCGCGCTCGGTGAACGAAGGTTTCTCGGGTGGTGAGAAAAAGCGCAACGAGATTTTCCAAATGGCTATGCTTGAGCCGCAATTGTCAATTCTCGACGAGACCGACTCAGGCCTTGATATTGATGCACTGCGCATAGTTGCCGGCGGCGTAAATAAGCTCAAAACAGACAACAACGCCACAATCGTCATCACCCACTATCAGCGTCTGCTTGACTATATCAAGCCCGACGTGGTGCACATCCTTTACAAAGGTCGCATAGTTTATACCGGAGGTCCCGAGTTGGCTCTCGAACTCGAAGAAAAAGGCTACGACTGGATTAAGGAACAAGTTGACAATGCCGACAACGCTCAAGCTTAACATGCCGTCATGAACAATTCGTTAACTCAATATATCGACTTATATCAGAGCAATCGCGACACAGTGCTTGCCAACGCCCCCGAGGCGCTCAACGCACAACGCGAGGCTGCTCTGCACACGCTGCAAACCACTCCGCTGCCCCGCAAAGGCGACGAAGGTCATGCCATTATTGACCTCAACGGCATGTTTGCAGCCGACCTTGGTGTCAACATCACGCGCATACCGTTTTCGGCAGATGTATCGGCAGCATTCAAGTGCGATGTGCCCAACATATCTACCTTGCTCGGCGTTGTTGCCAACGATATCTTTCACGCCGGCGAGGGCATAACACAGCGTTTGCCCGAAGGAGTGACCGTATGCTCGTTTGCCGATGCCGCCAAATCGCATCCCGAAGTGCTTGCCCGCTACTACAACAAAATCGCTCCCGCCGACTCTGCTGTAGCGCTCAACACCCTTCTTGCACAAGACGGTGTGTTTGTGCACGTGGCTCGCAATGTGAAATGCCAAAAAACCATACAGCTCGTAAATCTGCTGGGCGGCGCCACAATGCCGCTTTTGGCAATACGCCGTCTGCTTGTGGTTGTGGAGCAAGGAGCCGAATGTTCGCTGCTCGTTTGCGACCACTCGCGCACATCGAGCATTGCAAATGTGGCTAATCAGGTTGTAGAAATCGACCTTGCCGACGGTGCGAAGCTTGAGTATTTCGACCTTGAAGAGTCGTCGGCAGAGACATCGCGCTATTGCTCGCTCAATGCGCGTCTTGCCGCCAACTCAAACCTTGTGCTCAACGTGTCGACTTTGCGCTGCGGCACCACTCGCAACGACCTCAACGTGTGGCTCGAAGGCGAGAATGCCAATTGTCGCATCTCGGGCATGAGTATTGCTGACGGCAAACAGATAGCCGACAATTCGGCGTCGGTTTATCACAACGCACCGCGTTGCTTCTCCGACCAGATATTCAAGTATGTTGTCGACGACGAAGCACACGGCGGCTTTGAGGGTATAATCCGTGTTGCCGACGGCGCACACCACACCGAGGCATATCAAAACAACCGCAATGTGCTTGCTGCCAAATCGGCACGTATGCACACCCAACCCCAACTCGAAATTTATTGCGACGACGTGAAGTGTAGCCACGGTGCCGCTACCGGTCAGCTCGATGCCAAAGCACTGTTCTACATGCGCTCGCGCGGCATACCCGAGGCCGAAGCACGCACCATGCTCATGCAGGCATTCATGTCAGACGTCATCGACACAATAACACTCTTACCGCTGCGCGATCGTTTGCGTCATCTCGTTGAGCGCCGCCTCATCGGAGCTCACGCCGACTGCGGCGAATGTGCAGCACACACTCTTTAACCCCTCCGCATTGATGGATATACAGTCCATACGTCAACAATTTGCTATCCTCGACCGTAAAGTCTACGGCCGCAAACTCACATATCTCGACAACACCGCGACGTCGCAAGTTCCGGCGTCGGTGCTCGAAACGCTCAACGAGATGTACACCCGCTATCATGCCAACGTGCATCGCGGAGTGCACTGTCTTTCGCAAGAGGCCACCGACCTTGTTGAGCAGGCACGCATCGACGTGAAAACTTGGATTAATGCCGACTCTATAGAGGAGATAGTTTTCACTCGCGGCACCACCGAGTCGATAAATCTTGTGGCATCAAGCTACACACAGCTGCTGCAACCCGGCGACGAAATTATTGTCACCGAGATGGAACACCATTCAAACATTGTGCCCTGGCAACTTGCCGCCAAACGCCAACAATTGGTGCTGAAGGTGGTGCCAATACTTGCCGACGGCAGTCTCGATGTTGAGGCGTATAAAGGCTTGTTCACACCGCGCACGCGCCTTGTGAGCTTTGCGCACGTGTCGAATGTGCTGGGCACTGTCAATCCGGTGCGCGAACTCACAGATATAGCGCACCAACACGGCTGCGTGGCAGTTGTTGACGGTGCACAAGGCATAGCTCACTACAAAGTTGATGTGCAGGCTCTGGGAGCAGATTTTTATGCTTTTTCGTCGCATAAGATGTATGGCCCCACCGGCGTTGGTGTGCTCTACGGCCGCCGCGAGCTTCTCGACAAGATGCCTCCCTATCAGGGCGGCGGCGAGATGATAGGCCACGTGAGCTTTGAGCAGACAACTTTTGCCGACCTGCCTTTCAAATTTGAGGCCGGCACTCCCGATTATACCGCAATTCCCGCACTCAGCAAGGCTATAAAGTTTATCAACGACCTTGGCATAGAAAATATCGAGGCGCACGAACAAGCACTATACGACCACGCTGTTGCCCGTCTCACCGCCGAGGTGCCGCAGATACGCATCTTTGGCACGGCACAGGGCAAGTGCCCTGTGCTGTCGTTCCTCATCGGCTCGGCTCACCACTACGATACCGGCATGTTGCTCGACAAACTCGGTTTTGCCGTGCGCACCGGACACCACTGCGCTCAGCCGCTCATGCACGCACTCGGCATAGAGGGCACTGTGCGCGCTTCGTTTGCCGTCTACAACACGCTCGACGAGGTTGATGCCTTTGTTGATGCAGTGAAGCGAGTGGCAATGATGTTGTCTTAAATCTGTATAAAAATTTCTTCAATCCAATGAAACTGTTCAAACTCACTCTTCTCTGCCTGATTGCCGTCGTTGTCACTGCTTGCGGCGATAACGACAAGTTTAAAATCCACGGCACAGTGGCCGAAAATCGCACGCTCAACTTGCGCATTGTGTACTTCGGCAACAATAACATCAATAACGTGCTCACTGCCGCTCGCGACGGTGTGTTTG
Source organism: uncultured Bacteroides sp. (assembly GCA_964648845.1). Taxonomy (GTDB): domain Bacteria; phylum Bacteroidota; class Bacteroidia; order Bacteroidales; family Muribaculaceae; genus CAG-873. The sequence continues at coordinate 7,313 of CAZYNO010000055.1, read as the reverse complement.
AGTTTGAAGGCAATGCCAAACAGGATGCTATTGTAGAAATTCTTGACAACGATTATCGCCTGTTGGCTCGGTTGTATGCCCACAACGGCGAGGAATATACCGTGGCACTCAATCCGGCTTCTCCGCGCCTGTACACGGTGAAAGGTAGTGCTGTCAATGAGGCTTGGACAAAGTGGAATGCCGACAATATCAACACACTCAATATGCGCAACTCAAAGCTTATCAACGAGGCCGTTGAGCGCTATGTGAAAACGCATAAGAATGATATATTGTCTACACTGCTGATACTCACCGAATATGATGCATCGCCCGACCCCGTGAAAGCTCAAAAGTTGCTGCAATCGGTAGCTCCCGATGCGCGTCCGGCTTATCTTGTTGAGAGCTGGGTGGCAAATGTGTCGGCAGCAGGTGAGTCGAAAGTAAAAACTAAAGTATTGCCCATAACTTATATTGCCGGCAACGACTCGCTGGGCACATTCAACCCCAAGAAGCACGACTATAGCTTGCTGGTGTTCTCAACGTCAGAAGATGGCCGCAGCGACTCTATTGTGCCCAAAATGCGCGAGCTGTCGCGACAATATTCGCGTCGACGTCTTGCTATTGTCGACTTTTCGCTTGATAACGATACGTTTGTGTGGCGTCGCAATGTGCGCGAAGACTCAATCACATGGACGGCAGCCTGGGGCGCCGGCTCGGTTGCCGCTCCCGGCATAGAGCGACTATCAATCACCACCCTGCCCTTCTTTATTGTAGCCGACTCGGCAGGCAATCAAATCTACCGCGGCCCCTCAATCACCGCGGCAAACGCCACACTCGCCGCACGCCTGCGCTAACAAAAAGGTGTAAAATCAAAAAAAACGAATAGAAAAGACAAATTTTTTTTGGCGAAAAATTTGCACAGAATAAAAAAAGTGAGTAACTTTGCAGCGCAAAACAAGGAAATGCCCTTCCAAAGCATGGTGCGGTAGTTCAGCTGGTTAGAATACCTGCCTGTCACGCAGGGGGTCGCGGGTTCGAGTCCCGTCCGCACCGCCAGAGGAGAGAGGAGAATGAGTAATCGTCAAATTTAGCAATAAATTTACCTTTGCTCATTCTTTTTTTGTGTCTATATAGTGCAAAAATTAACAATTTGCGTGAAAAATGAGGCAAAAGTGTGATTATTAAGATAATTTAGCTGATTTATTTGCAGAGGTTTATTAACTTTGCCGATTATTATTATGGCCTATAATCTAACAATCGACCAAGGCAACACAGCAGCTAAACTGGCGCTGTGGACAGTAGACGGTGTGACTCAATGCGTGAAAGAGTTTACATACCGTCACCTAACTGTTGCCGATATTAATAATCTTTTGGCGGCATGTCACATAGAAAATGCCATTTATTGCTCGGTGTCAGACCGCAATGAGGCTGTGCTTGCCGCTCTGCGCATGGCATGTTCGCAAGTTATTGAACTGACGGTGAACACTCCCATGCCTATTAGCATTGAATATCAAACTCCACATACTTTAGGCGTTGACCGCGTGGCAGCCGCCGTGGGGGCTCATGCTCTGATGGGCAACTCGGGTTGCGACATACTTGTTGCTGATATCGGCACGGCAATAACATACGATGTTGTGACCGCCGACAATTGCTATCGCGGCGGAAATATAGCCCCGGGTATATTTATGCGACTGAAGGCGCTCAACTGCTTCACTGCGCGTTTGCCGCAGATAGAGCCCAAAGGCGGTGCCTGTCCGATGTGGGGCTACGACACCGAGACAGCCTTGCGCTCGGGCGCAATAAACGGCGTGGTTGCCGAGTTGGAATATTACTATTCGCAGCTCACCGGCAATGCCGTGGCAGTGCTCACCGGAGGCGGTGCCGAGCTTGTGTCGCAGCGACTGAGCTTCAAGCCTATAGTGGTGCCCACGCTCGTAAATCTGGGCCTAAACAGCATATTACAGTATAATCTACAATTTCACACTGCATAATCAAGATTAAATGAAACTAAATAAAATTTTCCTCACATTAGCCCTTGCCTTTGGCTCGCTATTTTATGTTGCGGCTCAAAACACTGCGATGTCGCCCTACACACGTTACGGCTACGGTTCGCTCAGCGACAATGCAACATCCGCTCAACGGTCAATGGGTAGCACCGGCTATGCCATGAATTCAGGCCGTCAAATCAACGTTATGAACCCTGCTTCGTACGCGGCTATCGACTCGACAACATTCCTCTTCGACATGGGCGTAGACTTCACTTCGCTTTGGTCAACCGAAGGCTCAACAAAAGAGCAAAACTTTGGTGGAGGGCTCGATTATATCACGTTGCAAGTGCCCATAGGCAAACGCATGGGTGCATCTGTAGGTTTGCTGCCGTTTAGCTCTGTTGGCTATTCGTTTGGCAACACCATCACCAACGGTGCGGCATCGCGCTCGGGTTCGGGCAGCATCAACCAACTCTATCTCGGTGTTGCAGGTCGCATATTCAAAGGCTTCTCAATCGGTGCCAATGTGTCGTATCTCTTCGGCGCTACAACCAACGACCTCTACGCCACCACATCAACCGGCTCAACATCGCTCTTTGAGCGCTCAATGACCGTGCGCGACTGGCATTTGGAGGTTGGTGCACAATATTCTCTGCGCATCAATCCGATGAACACTGTCACTCTCGGTGTTGTTTACTCGCCGAAAAAAGACCTTCACGGCGAAACTTACGGCATATACTACGATGCCACCTCGTCGTCGAACGTGACTATGGATACCGTCAACATTGGCGACAGCAAGCTCAAAGGTCGCTACTCACTGCCCGAAACTTGGGGCGCCGGTATCAACTGGCAGTGGAACCAAAAACTCATGGCTGAGTTGGACTTCACCTATCAGCCGTGGTCGAAAGCCAAATATGCAGCTATCGAAAACTTTGAGAGCACCAAGTTTGCCGACCGCTATCGTGTGGGCCTCGGTTTGCAATATCAACCCAAGCAGCGCGGCTCGTATGCCGAGCGCATCTACTATCGTTTCGGCACATACTACAACCGCGACTACATCACCGTGCTCGACAACAATGTGCACGACTATGGTGTGACTCTCGGTGTGGGCTTGCCCGTGCCGGCAATGAAGACTATTGTCAACCTCGGTCTTGAGTTCCGCCACCGTCAGGCAAACCCCAATCCGCTCATCAAAGAAAATTATCTGAACATCACATTGGGCTTGAACTTCAACGAAATGTGGTTTGTGAAGAATAAGATTTACTAAAGAAAGACATCTCCTTATGTCGCACATGCGTAGCATACTCATATTGCCTGCAACCCTCGTTATTGCCGCCATGTTTGGCAGCTGTGAGGAGGAGAAGCACTCGTATGTGCCGAATATGGACTCGATAAAAACGCCCACCATGGTGACCACGCATGTCACCACGCTCATCAGCGACTCGGGCTACACGCGCTATAATATCACCACTCCGGTGTGGAATATGTTTGACGAGACTTCCGACCCCTACTGGACCTTCCCCGAGGGGTTGAAGCTTGTGCAATACGACCTCAAGATGAAGCCCGACGCCAATATGCGCTGCGACTCTGCCACATACTTCAGCAACCGTCGTTTGTGGCGTCTTGACGGCAATGTCATTATGGTGAATGTGATGCGCGACTCGTTTCTCACACAACAATTGTTTTGGGACCAGGTGCGAGCCGAGGTTTATTCCGACTCGTTCATACACATTGTGCGCTCAAATCACATAATTGAAGGTTACGGCTTCACCTCAAACGAGCAAATGACAGCCTACACCGTGCACAAACCCACGGCAATCATACCCATCGACCGCGATAAGGACAAGAAAGGCGGCGGCTCGTCGGCAGCTTCGCTCAATGCCGACCCCGAGCGCAACAGCGATCGTCCGTCGGCACCGCTACCCGCCTCGCAGCGTTCAAACGGATTTATTATGTCAAACGACAATACAACAATCATACAGGCTCCCGCCACACCCTAATCTGCTTATCTTTCAGCTATGACCCCATGGCTTGTTATCACCATCACTGCACTCGTGTTTAGCGCCCTGTTTTCGGGCACAGAGATTGCTTATATCAGCTGCGACAGAGTGCGCATCGAAATTGACGTGAAACGCGGCGGTTTCATCAACCGCATCATCAATAAGTTTTACGCCAACTCCGAGTTGTTTATCTCGTCGATACTCGTAGGCAACAACGTGATGCTCGTGGTTTACGGTATGGGAGCGTCATATTTCCTCAGTCCGTGGCTCAATGCCAACTTTCACTCTGAGGCAGTAGTGCTGTTGCTGCAAACACTAATCTCTACGTTTGTGATATTGCTTACGGGAGAGTTTTTGCCTAAGACCGTTTTTCGCATCAACCCCAACAATTCGCTGCGCTTTTTTGCGCCGCCCATCTATCTGTTCTACTTGATATTCTACCCCATTTCATGGTTCACTACCAAGCTTTCCAAGTGGCTTATGCGCCTTATGGGGGTGAAGTCGCAAGAGACACGCCTGCAATTGCTGTCGGTAGGCGACCTCAACGACTATCTTGAAGAGACTATCGACAATCTTGCAGACAAACAAGAAGTGGTTGAAAATGAGGTGAAGATATTTCAGAATGCGCTCGACTTCTCGTCAACGCACTTGCGCGACTGCATGCTGCCGCGCAACGAGATTGTGGCAGTGAATAAAGACACGGCTACGCGCGACGAACTTGTTGAACTGTTCACCAAGACGGGCCGCTCAAAGCTGATAGTGTATAGCGAAGATATTGACTCGATTGAGGGATATATCCACGTCAGCGAGCTGTTTGAAGTTGAGGCCGATTGGCGCGAGCATATCAAGCCCGTGCTTTATGCGCCCGAAACATTGCTTGCCAACAAGATGATGCGCCGATTGCTCAGCGAAAAGCGTTCAATCGCTATCGTTGTTGACGAGTTTGGCGGCACCGCAGGCATGGTGACGCTTGAAGATTTGGTGGAGGAAATATTTGGCGATATTCGCGACGAGCACGACAGCACAAGCCTCATTTCGCGCGAGGTGTCGCCGGGAGTGTATGAGTTCTCCGGCCGTTGCGAGATAGAGCAAATCAATGAGACTTACAATCTTGATATACCTGAAGATGATGCATATCAAACCATAGCCGGCTATGTGCTCAACGCCACGGGCACCATCCCCGAGCAAGGCGAGACTATCACCTTGGAGGGATGCACCATAGATGTTCTTAAGAAGTCGGCAACACGACTTGAGTTGCTGCGACTCACGGTAAAATCAGAGTGATTGTGCGAGGGTGGCGAGAGCTGCGAGGTCGGCTGACTTCACAGCGCCGCGAATGGTTAGTGTGTCGGCAGCAAAAGTTATATCTTTCATTTCGGCGAGGGCGGCAGTCATAGCTTTGCCGGCTACGGGAGCCCATGAGCCGTTTTCAATCACTGCAACACGACGATTTTGGAAAGCTTTCTGCTTGAGGTGGCACAAGAAGTGCTCCATGGGCGGGAAGAGCGATGCGTCGTAGGTTGAGGCGGCAACAATGAGAGTTGAGTAGCGGAAAGCAGCCTCGACAGCGCGCGATTGGTCGCCGCGGGTGAGGTCGTGCACCTCAACGGTGATGCCGCGTTTGCGCAGCAATTCGGCAAGATTTTGTGCGGCGTTGGCGGTGTTGCCGTGTATTGAAGCGTGAGCAATCACCACACCGTCTTGCTCGGGGCGATAGCTGCTCCAGGTGCTGTAGAGGTTGATGTAGTGAGCGAGATTTTCGCTGAGCACCGGGCCGTGCAGCGGGCAGATTTTGGCGATGTCGAGTTTTGCGGCTTTAGCAAGAAGAGCTTGCACTTGGCGGCCGTATTTGCCGACAATGTTGATGTAGTAGCGACGAGCTTCGTCTTCCCACGCCGAATTGTCGGTGCTGATGCCGAATTTGCCGAATGCATCGGCCGAGAAGAGAATGCACTCGGCAGAGTCGTAGGTTACCATTACTTCGGGCCAGTGCACCATGGGAGCCATGTAGAACGTGAGAGTGTGCTTGCCAAGGCAGAGAGTTGCGCCTTCCTTCACGCCGGTGGTGCGTGCGGCAAAGTCGATGCCTTCAAAGTATAGCGGCATCATTTTGATAGCGGCGTCAGAGGCAATGATTTTGGCATTTGGATAAGCGTTGACGAAAGCGCCGATGCTTGCGGCGTGGTCGGGCTCCATGTGCTGCACCACAAGATATTCGGGCGTGCGGCCGTTGAGGGCAGCTGCGAGATTGCGAAGCCAATCGTCGGTTTTGCGTTTGTCTACAGAGTCCATCACGGCAATGTGTTCATCTATAATAACATACGAATTGTATGTCACGCCGTTTTGCATGACATATTGATTTTCGAAAAGGTCTATGTCGGCATCGTCGACGCCAACATAAATAATGTCGTCGGTAATATTCATAGTCGTTATGTAATTTATTGCAAAGTTCGGCATTTTTTTGTTACCTTTGCATATAATATTCACTAAAACTTTCAGCGCATGTCACAAGTTCGACCCAAAAAAGCCCTTGGACAGCATTTTCTCACTGATTTGTCAGTGGCTGACCGTATAGCTGCAACACTTGACGATTATACAACATACCCGGTTCTTGAGATAGGGCCCGGCATGGGTGTCTTAACCCAATTTTTGCTGCAGCGCGAACACGATGTGACTGTGGTGGAGATTGATAATGAGAGTGTTGACTATCTCAACGCACACTTTTCCAATCTCAAAGGCCGTATTGTTGCCGACGACTTCCTGCAGATGGATCTTGCCAAGCTCTACGGCGACCGCCAATTTTGTGTGATTGGCAACTATCCGTATAATATCTCGTCGCAGATATTCTTTAAAGTGCTCGACTATAAAGACCAAGTGATTTGTTGCTCGGGCATGTTGCAACGCGAAGTTGCCGAGCGTCTTGCAGCTCCTCCGGGCACCAAGGCTCGCGGCATTCTCAGTGTGCTGCTACAGGCGTGGTATGATGTGGAATACCTTTTTACGGTGAGCGAAAAAGTGTTTAACCCGCCGCCAAAAGTGAAGTCGGGCGTTATAAAGATGACGCGCCGCAAAGATGTCACCGACCTTGGCTGCAATGCGCAGCTGTTTAAAACCGTGGTGAAAACCACCTTTGGCCAGCGACGCAAAACCTTGCGCAACTCGCTGAAGAGCCTGATACCTCCGGGTGTCGCGATGCCGGCAGATGAGCCCATGATGGCTCTCCGCCCCGAACAGCTCTCAGTAGACCAATTTATTAATCTCACCAACCTTGTTGATGATTTGCGCAGCCAACAACAATGAAGGAATATACCGATGAATATCTTGAGCACATCCGCTCAATAATCAA
>CAZYNO010000054.1:0-11301 GCA_964648845.1 uncultured Bacteroides sp. | reverse complement strand
CGTTGTCGATGATATTTTTGTCGTGGGGAGCGAGCACTTGTGCGCCGTCAGCCCAATATGCTTTATAGCCGTTATATTCTTTGGGGTTGTGTGAGGCTGTGATGTTCACACCGCTTTGGCAACCGAGGTGGCGTATTGCGAATGAGAGCTCGGGAGTGGGACGGAAGTTCTCAAACAAGTAAACTTTGATGCCGTTGGCTGAGAAGATGTTGGCAACTGTCTCGGCAAAGAAACGTGAGTTGTTGCGCACGTCGTGACCAACAACTACGCTGATTTGGGGCAGATCGGCAAAAGCCTCTTTGAGGTAGTTTGCCAAACCTTGGGTGGCTGCACCCACAGTGTATTTGTTCATGCGGTTTGAGCCTGCGCCCATGATGCCGCGAAGACCGCCTGTGCCAAATTCGAGGTCTTTGTAGAACGACTCGATAAGGTCAGTCTTGTCGTCAGCGTTGAGCATACTTTCTACGGCGGCACGAGTCTCGGCGTCATAGTCAGCGCTAAGCCAGCGGTTGGCTTTGGCTGTTACTTCTTGCAGTAATTCCTTATTTTCCATAAATAGGGGTGTTTTATAATTAGATTTTAATGTTTTGCTAATTTGTTTTGTTGCTACAAAGTTAATAATTTAACTTAATTTATACAAGCAAAAATGCGGCAAAGATTGCTGCAGCCGGAGCCACAAACAAAAGAGAGTCAATGCGATCGAGCACGCCGCCGTGGCCCGGAATGATGTTGCCGGCATCTTTGACGTCTGCCGAGCGTTTGAGCATCGACTCAAACAAGTCGCCCCATGTGGCAAAGACGCTGACTATAGCGCCAAAGGCTATGCTGCCAAGCATATTGTAGCCTGCGATGTATGCATATATCACCGAGGCAATGATGCAAAATGCCATGCCACCCCAAAAGCCTTCCCAACTTTTCTTGGGCGAGAGGCGCTCGCAAAGACGGTGTTTGCCCATTGTTGAGCCCACGCAATATGCACCTGTGTCGTTTATCCAGATGAGGGCAAACATCCACAATATTGCTCCGGCGGCATTCTCGTCACATGCCATGGCAAAGTTGGTGAGCGACAGCGGTCCGGCTATGTAGAGCACGCCGAAGGTTGATGTTGCCGCCGAGCCGAAAGCGTCGCCTTCGGTCTGCTTGAGCGACAGTGCCAAGCGTGCCAACACGTATATCATCATGAATAGCAATATGGCATAAAATACGCTGAGATCGAGATTGTCGAACACCGGAGCCACACTCCACACCAGCAATGCGCCGGCAAGGTCAAGGGCACGGGTAAAGTAGCCCAACTCGTGGCCTGCACGTTTTGCCTGAATGTTTTGATATTCGAGTGTGCCGATGACGGTGAATAGCGCGGTGAGGATATACCAATAATAGCCGCCAAGATATAAAGCGCCGATAATCAGGGCAATATACACTATGCCTGAAATTGTGCGTGTTGCAAGATTTTTCATTTTGTGGTTGAGTGAATTTGTTTTATATCCGCAAAGATACTGCTATTTTTTTTAATAGGCGCACAAATTATGATATTATGCGCAGATTGGGCACTCCCGCCATTTGTGCCGAGGCTATGGTAGACGACGACGGGTGCACAAGTATGTTTTGCCTTGCCCCGCACATCAGCAGAGCAAGGTCGTCGGCATGGTCGGTAATTACGGCATATAGTTGCAAGTTGTGTTGCTGTGCATATTGCAACACGGCATTGCGTTTTGTGGCGCCGCGCAGCTCTGTGCGCGTCTTGTTGTTGGCAACCGGCGTGGCAAGGCTCACCCCGTGCCATATCCAGTCAACATACACGTCGGCGGCGGCAGTGGCAAGTATTATCTCGCTCCCGGCAGAGCGCATTTCGTCGATGAGCATATCAACCTCCGGGCGACGTATGCTGTTGATTTTTGCGCAAAACACCTCGCGCAGATGCTGTGTCGGCTCAATCAACGCCAGCGCTGCAAACTTCATGCTCCGGTGGCTTATCAGTCGCAGCACCCGCAATGCGCCGAGGCCGAGCACCTTGAGCGCGGCAATGATGTTGCCGGTGCGCCAAAGCTCGCCCACGCCACATTTCAGATATATGTGCAGCGAGTTGCCGGCAATGAGTGTGCCGTCAAGATCTACTACCGTTAGTTTGCGTCGGCTGACCATGGAAAGCGTATTAATGTGTGATTATTGTATATAAAGAAGTCGGGCATCACAAGCGGCGATGATGTTGTGACCGTGATCACTGCCGTGCGCAGATTGCGTTTTCCCGGCAATCGTTCTATGGCTTCAATCACTGCCGAGAGTGTTGCGCCGCTGTCAACGGCATCGTCAACAATGAGTATCTTCTCGGCGTCGCCGAGCTTTTGTCGTTGCTTGGTCGAGAGAGTGAGGCTGTGCTGCGACGGCTTAGTCAGCGACAAACATTTAGCCTCGACCATGCGCAACAGATTGTTCACCCCCTTAGGCAGAATTTTTATTATTTTGTCGATAAATCCCATTTTTGCGCGGGCCTTGGTGGTGACACGTTGGCAGCGCACCGACACGTGCGGCACGCGGTCAAAAATGTTTGAGCCCACAATGTCGCCGCCGGTGGCTATTGTCACCACCAAGTCGGGGGCATAATCAGTTGCCAAAGCCTCCAAACGGCGGCAATGTTGCAAAAAAGAACTATTATTTAACGTTAATACTCGCATAACATCGCAAAAGTAGCAATTTATTTTCAAAAATCTCAAAAATAATTATTAACTTTGCGTGCAATAAAATTTATAGACTTTATTACTATGTCGTTTATTGCAGATCGCGTAAAAATGGATGGACTTACGTTTGACGATGTCCTCCTTATCCCGGCTTATTCTGAGGTTTTACCCCGTGAAATAAACCTCAAAACCCGTTTCTCACGTAACATCACTCTCAATGTTCCTATTGTTTCGGCGGCTATGGACACAGTCACCGAAGCACAACTTGCCATTGCCATCGCTCGTGAAGGTGGCATAGGTGTGATTCACAAAAACATGTCAATCGCTGAGCAAGCTCGCCAGGTACACACCGTGAAGCGTGCCGAAAACGGTATGATCTACGACCCCGTCACCATTCAACGTGAAAAAACCGTTGCCGACGCCCTCCGCATGATGGAAGAATACCACATCGGCGGCATTCCTGTGGTTGACAATGGCGGTTACCTTGTTGGCATTGTCACTAACCGTGACCTTCGCTTTGAGCAAAACCTGCAGCGCCCCATCGCTGAGGTGATGACCTCTGAAAATCTTATAACTACAAAACAATCTACCAACCTCGAAGAAGCTGCAAACATTTTGCAACAACACAAAATCGAGAAATTGCCCGTGGTTGACAACGATGGCAAACTCGTGGGCTTGGTAACTTACAAAGACATCACAAAGGCAAAAGACAAACCCAACGCTTGCAAAGACTCTCGCGGTCGTTTGCGCGTGGCTGCCGGTATCGGTGTGACTGCCGACTCTATGGAGCGCGCTGATGCTCTCGTAGCTGCCGGTGTTGACGCTCTTGTCATCGACACTGCACATGGTCACTCTAAAGGCGTGGTTGGCGTGCTTCGTGCTGTTAAAGAAAAATATCCCCAAATCGACGTTGTTGTCGGCAATATCGCTACAGGCGACGCAGCAAAATATCTCGTTGAGAATGGCGCTGACGGCGTGAAAGTAGGCATCGGCCCGGGCTCAATCTGCACCACTCGCATCATTGCCGGTGTTGGTGTGCCCCAGCTCTCTGCCGTTTACGACGTTGCCAAAGCTCTTGAAGGCACAGGCGTGCCCTTGATTGCCGACGGTGGCATACGCTACTCGGGCGACATTGTTAAAGCTCTCGCTGCCGGCGGATACTCAGTGATGCTCGGCGGTATGCTTGCCGGTGTTGAAGAGTCGCCCGGCGACACAATCATCTTCAACGGTCGTAAATACAAAACCTATCGTGGCATGGGCTCACTCGAAGCTATGGAAAAAGGCTCGAAAGACCGCTACTTCCAAGGCAACGTCACCGACAGCAAAAAACTCGTGCCCGAAGGCATTGCCGCTCGCGTGCCCTACAAAGGTACTCTCTACGAAGTTGTTTACCAAATGCTTGGCGGCCTCCGTGCAGGTATGGGCTATTGCGGCGCTCCCAACATCGACGAGCTCCACAAAGCACAATTCACCCGCATCACCAATGCCGGTATCAACGAAAGTCACCCCCACGACGTTTCAATCACAAGCGAAGCTCCCAACTATTCGTCGTCGGCTCGCTAACATTCATATCTCTCTGCAATAATTATGAACTTTAAAGCTTTAGCACTCACGGCTGCCGTGGCAGCCTCGTGCTCAGCCTTCGCCGACAACTACAAAGTCACCGCCAAACTCAGCGATGACGAAAACGGCGCTATGGCTTATCTTGTTAACTACGACACCGACGCCAAAATCGACTCGGTGATGGTCGACGACAATCTTGCCGTGTTTGAAGGCTCTATCGCCGCTCCGGCTTATGCGCGTCTCATCATCGACGGCAACCGCTACGGCTCGTTCATCCTCGAAGACGGCAACATCATCTACGATGCCACACAACGTCTCGTGTCGGGTGGCGCACTCAACGTGCTCAACACCCGCGTGCAAGCCGAAGCCGAGGCTATTGCCGCCAAATTTAAGGCTGCAACTACCGACGAGGAGAAGGAAGCTATATATGCCGAATATACTTCGACTATGAAGCAACGCATGCTCGAAAACATCAACAACCCCGTTGGTTACATGCTGTTCCTCGACCAAGCATACGAGATGGATCCCAACGATTTGGTTGCTTTTGTTGATGCAAATCCGTCAGTTAAACAATACACTCGCGTGCAAAAGCTGCTCCTCGCCAACGAGCGCAAACTCAACACTCAACCCGGTTGCAAATTTGCCGACTTTGAGATTGAATATGAAGGCAACACTCACCGCCTCAGCGATGTTGTGGGAAAAGGCGACTATGTGCTCGTTGACTTCTGGGCTTCATGGTGCGGCCCCTGCATCCGTCAAACTGCTGTCATCAAAGACATCTATGCTCAATACAAAGACAAAGGTTTGAAAGTGCTCGGCGTTGCCGTTTGGGACAAACCCGAAAACACCAAGAAGGCTATTGTGCAACACGAACTTCCCTGGGAGTGCTGGATTAACGGCGGCACAATCCCCACCGACATCTACGGCATCTCAGGCATTCCCTGCATCATCCTCTACGGCCCCGACGGCGTAATCATCTCGCGCGACAAGCAAGACGATGAGCTCCGTGCCGCAGTGAAAAATGCACTCGAAAAATAAACTCACGCTGCGGTGAGAGTTCTCCCAATATCAACCCGGGGCAATTGCGCTCCGGGTTTTGTTTTGTTGGTGAAATGCATGAATATTGCAGATTTTATTGTGAAAAACAGCGATTTTGTTGTGAAAATGTTGCCAATATAGCATTTCTGTTGTATATTTGCGCATCATGATTAAACGCGCATTTCTATTGATATTTGCAGTGGCAAACTTATTTGCATCAGCACAGGATATAAAGCATCCCGCGCTGGGCTCATCTGTGAAGTCACCCGGCGGATTGACACTTACCTTAGTAACCCGCCGCCAAAATTACAATTATGGCGAAAAGCAAACTCTCTGCAAGGACATTTGCTCGCCAAAGTCGATAAACATTCACCCCACAGGCAAAAAATTTTACGTCAACTCGCTTGAGGGCGCTACAACCGTGGTGTTCGATGCCACGAGCAACAGCCCTATTGCGTTGATAAAACATGCCATAGGTGCAGGTCAAGCAAATCTTTGGGCTCCCGAGTCGGGATATTATCCCTTCCGTCACTACTCCAAAAATCTGAAGAACTTCAGCGGTCGTCCCGTTGAGAGTGCCTTCAGTCACAACGGAAAATACCTGTGGGTGCCATACTATCGTCGCAGCTTTGACCTCAATGCTCAAGACCCCTCGGCATTGGCGATCATTGATACGCGCACCGACTCTATAGTGCGACTTATGGAGTGCGGCGTGCTGCCCAAAATGATAGCTGTATCGCCCGACAACAGCCACGTAGCCGTTGCCGATTGGGGCGACAACACTATAGGCTATATCCACTGCCCGAGCGACGACCCCGCAACTTGGCATCACGAAAAACCTTTCGTCGTTGACCACCAAATAAAGTGGGACCTCAGTCTCACCGAGCACGTAAATCGAGACGTGAACAGCGGCAACGCTCTGCGTGGAACGGCTTTCACCCCCGACGGCAAATATTTGCTCGTGGGTTGCATGGGCGGCAGCGGAGGTATTGCCGTGATTGATACGCAAAACAACGGCACATATCTTGGCAAGCTTTTCGGCATGATGCCAAATGTGCGGCACATCATATTCAGCGGCGACTACCTGTATCTCAGCGTCAATATTGCCGGATATGTGCAACGCATAGCTACCGACGATTTGATTGCCGCAATTGCCGAGTTGCGCAAGTCGGAGCGCAAAAGCTATCACATTTCATCGGGGTGGGAGAGTGCCAAGGTTGGCGCCGGAGCTCGCACCATCGTTTCTTCGCCTAAAGGACGATTTATTTTCGCTGCATGCAACTATGCAAGCTCTTTAGACGTTGTAGATACTAAAACAATGAAACGCGTGCTGTCGTTGCCTATCGACTCATATCCCGTTGGCCTCGACATTTCCGACGACGGCAAAACAATCTACGTCACCTCGCAAGGCCGCAAGGATAAAGCTCCGTCGGGCAACTGTGTTGACATTGTGCGAGTTGACTACTGATTGTAAACTTCGAAACCAAAATAAAGTATTTATAAATTTATATGTCTGAAAAAGTTTTATTCCGTTCAAAACTCGGATTGATAGCTGCAACCGTAGGCTCGGCTGTGGGCTTGGGCACCGTGTGGCGCTTCCCGGCTCAAGTGCAGGCCAACGGTGGCGCGGCTTTTCTGTTAATATACATCATCTGCGCTTTTGTGCTCGGCGTGCCCGTGATGCTTAGCGAATTTGCTATGGGCCGCGAGGGCCGCTCAGACGCTGTGGGCAACTATCGCAATGTGGCAGGTGTGAAATCAAAATGGCAAATTGTGGGATATGCCGCCGTGCTGGTGTCGTATCTCATATTGATATTCTATATGGTTGTCGGTGGCTGGATTTTGGAATATCTTGTCGGCAGCTTCGGCAATATGTATTCAGACGACGTGAGCGGCGGTCACTTCACACAGGTGATGCAGCAATATGTGATGACCGGTTACGCCCCGATGTATTACACACTTGTCTTCGTAGCCCTCAATGTTATTGTGCTGCTTGGCGGAGTGCAAAAGGGCATAGAACGCATGTCGAACATCATGATGCCGTTGCTGTTTGTGCTGCTCGCAGCGTTTTGCGTCACAACCCTCACTTTGCCCGATGCCGACAAAGGTGTGCAGTTCTTCCTCAATCCCGACTTCTCAAAGATTACGCCGCAAGTGTGCATTAGTGCGCTTGGCCAGGCTCTGTTCTCACTCAGCCTTGGCATGGGTATTCTCATCACCTATTCAGCCTACTATCCCGCAAACACAAAGCTTGTGCGCACATCAACCACCGTTGTCTCTATGACTTTGGTGATAGCCTTCTTGATGGGTTTGATAATATTCCCCGCCGTGGCAAGCTTCCACCTCGACGATGCCGGGCTGAGCGGCACCACGCTGGTGTTTATCACCTTGCCCGAGGTGTTTGCAATGTTGCCGGCGTCGCAACTGTGGTCTGTGCTGTTCTTCTTGCTGCTCATGGTTGCCGCATTGACTTCGACTGTGTCAATTGCCGAGGTGAGCGTGAAATTCATGCAAGACCGATTTAACATGTCGCGCAAACGTGCCACTTGGTGTGTGTTGCTGCCCAACTTTGTGCTCAGCGGTGTGTGTGCACTCTCGTTCGGCGTGCTCAGCGATGTCACCATCGGCGGCAAGATAATCTTTGATGCACTCGACACATTCACAAACATCATCATGCTGCCGCTCGTGGCTTTGGGCGGATGCATTTATGTGGGCTGGTTCGCGCCGAAAGATTTGATGCGCCGTCAGCTCACCAACAACGGCACACTGCGTTCGCGCGTGATAAACGTTGTGCTGTTTATGCTCAAGTGGTTTGCTCCGGTGGCCATATTGGTGATTTTCGTATCCGGAATTTTATGATTATACCTTGCCATGAGCAATAAATTCACATCGCGTGAGCGCATAGCTATGATTGTTGTTGCCGGCGTAGTGGCAATAGCCATTGCCGCTCTGGCTATGCGCAGAGACGCCTCTGAGCCGCAGCCTGTGGCGCAGCCCGCGGCGGCAGTGCAGCGCACGATTGTTGCCGATAAGCCCGACACTGTGACGATAAAGGCCAAAGCCAAGCGCTCGCACCGCACCAAAGCTCAAGCAAAAAAGACAAAACCGAAAGTAGTCAGAACTCCAAAGGCTCGAGACTATCATATCTCTCCCGAAGATGAATAATAACGACAATAAATCGCAACGCGCAATGTTCGCCACACGTCTTGGCGTCATTGCAACGACTGTAGGCTCATCGGTGGGCTTAGGCAACATTTGGCGCTTCCCCTACGAGTGCGGCACAAACGGCGGCTTTGCCTTCATTTTGTGCTATGTGGCATTTATCCTGCTCATGGGTGTGCCGGTGATATGCAGCGAGTTTGTGCTTGGCCGACACACGCGCTCGGGCATATTCGGTTGCTATCGCTCGCTCAATGCCGGGCGTGGCTGGCAGTCGTTGGGCGTGCTTGGCATTGTGGCGTCGATGATGATACTCAGCTTTTATGCCGTTGTTGCCGGATGGACTCTCGAATATCTGTGGCAAACGGTGTTTGGCAATCTCTTTGAGTATGGCACATCTGCCGGTGGATATGCTCAGCACTTCGAGCAATTTTCAACCAACAGCTATCGTCCGGTGTTGTTCACGTTGCTGTTTTTGCTCATAAATCACCTCATAGTGCTTGGCGGCGTGCAAAAGGGCATAGAGCGCATGTCGAACGTGCTGATGCCGCTGCTGTTCGTGATTTTGATAGTATTCTGCATCAATTCGCTGCTCATGCCCGGAGCCAAAGACGGCTTGCAATTTATGTTCGAGCCCGATTTTTCAAAGCTTACGCCAAAGGTTGTGCTCAGTGCTTTGGGCCAGGCCTTCTTTTCGCTGAGCATAGGTTTGGGCTGCATGCTCACCTACGCTTCATACTTCGGCAAGCATACAAATCTTTTTCGCAGCGCCATGACCACGGCGTCGCTCGACACACTCGTTGCCATACTTGCCGGTGTGCTGATATTTCCCGCCGTATTCACCTACGGTGTGGCTCCGGCGCAAGGCCCCACATTGGTGTTTGTGGTGTTCCCGTCGATATTTCAAAACATGGCAGGCGGAGCTGTTTGGGCGGCACTATTCTTCTTTATGCTGTTTGTGGCGTCGCTGACCTCAACAATCTCTATGAGCGAAATTTCTATAGCCTATTTCACCGACGAGCGCAAAATGTCGCGCACCAAGGCCAGCAACCTGTCAACGCTGATTGCTGTGGTGTTTGGCACGCTGTGTGCATTGTCGTTTAGCGGCATCAGTAATATAGAGATTTTTGGCTATACTTTCAACTTTTTCAACTTCTTCAACGATTGCTCGTCGAATGTGTTGCTACCCGTTGGCGGCATGTTTGTATCAATCTATGCCGGACACATCCTCAGCAAGCGCATACTTCGCGATGAGCTTACCAACAACGGCACAAGCCGGGCTCCGGTGAGAGTGCTGCGCTTTTTGATGTGCTGGATAGCTCCCGCCGGCATAGCTATTGTGTTGCTGGCCTCACTGGGCTTGTTGTGATGCTTATTTGTAGGTTACGCCGTCTGACGGCTGCGACTCTATGTTGGCGTGATTGAGTGCCGTGACGTAGTATTTGCCGGGCTTGGTCAGCGCATATTCGTGCTCGTATGTCACAGTCACTATAGCCTCGGCGTTGTCAAAGTCCGGGCGTTTTGTCTTAGCCTCAAAGCGATACACCACATAGCGCACCACATCGGTGACTTTGCCGTCGGCTTTTGGTGTGTTCCATTGCAGAGTTTTGCCTGAAATCTTGAGTCCAGATACTTTAGCCGGCTTTTCTCCGGTCATCCACGGATATTCGGGCACAAGTGCTATGTCTTTTTGATAGTCGTGCTGCAGCGAGTCGGCTATGCCACCAAAGTTTTTAGTCACCGAATAGCCGGGCCACCAGCAGTTGCCCTGCACATTGTCGTTGTTGCGCACAAGGTGCATTTTTCTTTGCAATTCGGCATCTTTCATAGTGCGCTCAACGTCTTGGCCGATGTATAGGTGGCGCTCGGTGACATTCTTGCTCCACCAGTCAATGAGCACGGTGTATGATGCTGTTTTATGGTCCAAATTCCAATATATCTGCGGCAAAAGATAGTCAATCCAGCCTTTTTGCACCCACGGCAGCACGTCGGCATATAGGTCGTCATAGTTTTGCAAACCACGAGTTTCGCTGCCGCGCGGGTCGGTGCGTTTGTTGCGCCAAATGCCGAACGGACTGATGCCGAAGCGCACCCACGGCTTTAGCGAGTGTATGCATTTGTGCACGTCCTCAATGAGTTGGTCAACGTTTTGACGTCGCCAATCGTCGCGCTTCATCCCTTTGCCGTATTTCTTGAACGAGGCATCGTCGGGAAAGTCGTACCCTTTGACGGGGTAGGGGTAGAAATAGTCGTCGAAGTGTATGCCGTCAACGTTGTAGTGCGACACTATGTCGGCAACAACGTTGCAGATAAACTGACGATTTTCGGGAAGTCCCGGGTCGAAGTATATTTTTTTATCGCCGCCAAAAGTGACAAAGCGATTGGGCTCACGGTGATAGATATGGTTTGACGGCAACTTTTGTGTGGCAGACGTTGTGACGCGATAGGGGTTGAGCCAGGCATGCAGCTCCATGCCGCGCTTGTGGCTCTCGTCAATCATAAATTGCAGAGGGTCCCAATAGGGCGACGGCGCTTTGCCGCCTTTGGTGAGAAAGTGGCTCCACGGCTCGTATTTGCTGTTATAGAATGCATCGGCCGATGGACGCACTTGAAATATCACGGCATTTATGCCCGCAGCTTCAAGCTTGTCGAGCTGTTCAATAAGGTATTGCTTGAGTTCGGCGGTGCTTTTTTGTGCATATTGCGGCTGATAAACCGTGTGCATCCACGCACCGCGAAATTCGCGTTTCGGATTAAGAGCAATCGCCGCAACCGACAAGGCTGCAGCGATTGCTAATGTGATGTATTTTTTGAGCATTGTTATGCTTCTTTATTTTCGGGGGCAATATTCGGCAATTCAAGACCG
>CAZYNO010000053.1:0-11478 GCA_964648845.1 uncultured Bacteroides sp. | reverse complement strand
GTGGCGCCTTGTTTCACGCCGCTGAGTGAGAAGTGACCGTTGATGTCGGTGACAGCAATATTTTTTGTGCCTTTTACGGTGACACTGGCGCCGATGATTGGTTCGCCGTCGCGTTGGGTGACTGTGCCGGTGCACTTAGCCGTGGCTTGTGCGGGCTGCGCGGTGGCGGGAGCGCTGCTGTCGCTCTCAGAGGCATAAGCCCCCTGAGCAGCGAGTAGCATCAAGCTCACAATTATATGATTTGAATATTTCATTTTTATCTGTTTTTTTTCAGTTAAAGACTTTAAGGTTTTATTCATCCAATTGATAGAATGCCGACTCTCCGGTCCAGTACGGATACCATCCATAGCCTGAATAGTAGTATCCATAGCTCCATGCATAGTAATCTTCGTCGTAGATGTAGATGATATAGCCTGAATATGTGCCGCCTTCTTCATCATAGTTATCCTCATTGTAGGTGTAGTAACCCTTTATTTGAGGTGTTTCTTCCTGATATGAGTAGCTGCCGTCAGAGCCATACATCTTCCATGCTCCGGTCTTTGATGTGTTGGCTGCGAATGTGATGGTTTGAGTACCCTCGTCAATGTATCCCTCAAGACCTATAGACTTAAATGCATTTGCAATCTTTATGGTTGTTTCGTCTACGGCTGTTATGGTTGTGTTGTGTGACTCTTCAAATTCTGCCCACGCGCTAAGGTTGTATATTGTGTATCCGTAGCTGTATGCTTCGTATGTGCCTTCCATAAGTTCGGCAATAGGAATGACTTTACCGATGGCGTATCTGCCTACACCGCGATTTGAGTTGGTGTGAGCCTCTTCGTAGTAGTTGGCAATAACGTAGAAGAAGTGTTGACCGTCGCCAAAGCCTTTAGCATTAAATTTGGTAGACAATTCGGTGGTAGTTTCTCTGATGGTGTCGCCCTTTTCAACATAATACCAGGTGTAGTCGACAGCCAGGTCAACCGGCTCCCATTCAGCATACACATCGTATGTGATAGTGTCGAGTGTGCAAGTTACTTTTGGTGTGTCGAGCGGCGTGATTGCCACGGTTGAGTATGATCCGTAGAACGAGCGCGACACAAGACCGCTGTCGCTGATAGGTGTTACCCACAAGGTGTAGGTTACGCCCGGGTCGAGGTTCTCAAACGACAATTCGGTGTCGCTTGTTGTGCCTTCGGCAATAGGATTAGTTTTGTCTGCGGAGCAGTCCCCTTCAAGAAATACCCACTTGAATTTGGTTACATCGTCTACAGACGTCCATTTGAATGATAGGCTGTGTAGCGTAGACCCTGTGAGAGAAACCGTTGTTTTGTCAACATAGTTGTACGTCTCAACACTGTAGTCATCGCAAGCCACCATACCCAACATCCCCAATAGGGCTGTCAGTAATAATAATGACTGTTTAAGGTGTGACATAATGTTATGTATGATAATAGATTGATAATGTTTCCGATAGATTTAGGGAGAAGAATATAATCTCTAACTATTGGCGGCAAATTTAATATAATTTTCAAATATCTGCAATATTTATCTTAGAAATTTTAATATAAAATCTCAAATTTGAAATAATTATTAATTTTCATCTGCAACTTTTATTAATGTGTTGTTGTGTGTTTGGCAAAAAATAACTAACTTTGAGGTTTAAAATGACAATACTGATAACTGATGAAAATCAGCACTTATATACATCTTGCAATTACCATAGTCGGGGCATGCTTTGTGCAAGCTTGCTCATCTGACGAAAACAAAATAGCCACACAGCAGGGCTACCTTTCGTTGTCGACTAACATTGACGGCTCAATCGCCATGAGCGATGGCTCTACTCTCAACTTACCTGATAACCAACTGCCGGAAACCGCCGACTTGGCTCTCACTCTCTCAACCGCCGACGGCCAATATTCTCACACTTGGCAATCGTTTGACAACTTCCCCTTGAACGAAAGCTATCAAGCGGGCGAATATGACGTGCAAATCTCGTCTGAAGCCAAAAACGGTGGCCCGAAATTCAGCGGCGAACAAATACTTTATGTGCAAGCCGGAGAGCGCACCGAAGCGCTGATTGATTGCCGCCCGTCTGAGGCGCTGATACTTTTCAGCGTGTCGCAAGGCAACAGCCCGTACACTCTCAACAATATAACCGTGCACACCGATGGCGGCGGATATGTTGACGCCCCCACCGACGGCTACACATATTTCGATGCCGGCGATGCTCAGCTATATGCTCAGCTCACCGACGATCAGCAGCGCACATTGCGCCTCGCCATGCCCTATACGGCAACTCTCGCTGCCGCTCACGGCGAGCGCGTGGCTGTGAGTCTCAACGGCTCTGACCTCAAATTTAACAATACGTCCTACACCATCAACAAGTCAATATTCTCGGTCAGTGCACCCACAATCACTCCCGTGGGCTTTAGCCAAGGCACAACTGTTGACGTCAACGAGGGCATAACGCTGCAAAACGCCGTGAAGATGCTTGCTTCGGCAGGCCGCGAAATTGTCAGCGCCAAATTCACCGTGCAATCGCCGATACTGAAAACCGTAGACGCACCCTCAGAGATTGACTTGATGAAACTGTCGTCGACCGAGCACACTTACCTTGAGCAGGTGGGCTTCAAATTCACCGTAGCGAGCGACAAGAAAAGCATCTACGTTGACCTCAGTTCGTTGCTCGAAAATATGGCGTCGTACACCAGCGCCGTGTCGCGCTTCACACTCATGGTTGAAGACGCTGCCGGAGTATGCTCCGACGCTCTGACTCTCACAGTTAATACAAAAGTATTGACCTTGCAGCCCGAAAGCATATCGGCTGCCGTGATTGGCGTAAACAAAGCCACAATGCAAATCAGCGCAGGCGGCTCGGTGCTTGAGCAGCAAGACGTAAACATATATTCTATCGACAGCAACGGCAACCGCAGCGAGTGCCAAATCACCGGATGGCGCACCGTTGGCAGCAATGTTGAGGTTGAATTCACCGTGCCCGAAGGCAATGCCGATGTCGATATCGACGTCTACTATCTTGGCTTGAAACGCTTCTCGGCAGTGGTGAAGCGTGCAATACCCACATTCAGCCTCGAGGTTGACGCCTATGCCACAAATGCCGCGGTTAAGGTCGTGGCTCAGAGCGATGACGTGGCGCAAGCCGTGATAAAATACGGCACATTCACCGTCAACGACTCGCCGGTAATTGTGTCGACCGACTATAGCGACAGTGACGTGGCGCTCATACAAAATCTGCAACCGCAGAAACAATACACCGTCGGCGTCTCTATGGCAGGCAGCGCAAGCTCATACTATCGCTTCACTACCGAAGCCGACACGCAGGTGCCCGAAGGCGACTTCGAAGACTGGGACCCGCTGTTCAAATACGAAAATTTGCCCATGGGCGGGCGATATTCGTCAACCGATTTGGCTATCGTAAATCGTCAAAACTATACCAATATCGACGTGCAATGGCCTAAAAAATATTGGGCTTCAATCAACGATAAGACTTTCAACAAGCAATCAACACACCACAACACGTGGTACATGCAACCCTCGTCGGTGATTGTCTACGAGCCGCAAAGCGGGTCGAAAGCCATCTGCATCACAAGCGTGGGCTGGGATCATAACGGCGAGAAAATTGCCGACTATGTGCAAAAACAAGGCGAGTCACTGCCATACAGCCAAGTGGTGCCCAAAGTGTCGCACCGCTCTGCCGGACGTCTGTTCTTAGGCTCATACAGCTACAACTTTGCCACCGGCACCGAGACTTTCAACGAAGGCTACAGCTTCACTTCGCGCCCGTCGTCGCTCAACGGTTTCTATATGTACACCACCGACGACACTTATCGCACCGATAAAGGCTACGTGCAGATTGAAATCATCAACGAGACTAACGGCGTGGAGACTGTTATCGCCTCGGGCCGCGCCGAGTTTTCGGCTACTACCGACTACAAGGCATTTAATGTGCCCTTGACATACAAATATTACAACGTGAAGGCAACACGACTGAAAATTATGTTTGCATCAACAACTCATACCGGCACTCAGGCCTACGAGGATGCAAACGTGCCACTCACCGCACATCCCGACAAGGGCGTGATGCGTGGCAGCTCGTTGTGGATTGACAACCTCTCGTTTACTTACTAACAAAACACATTTTTCAATGTATGCAAAATAAACATGTCAAAATAGCTCACAAGTTTCGCCGGCTGTTACTCACTGCCGCGGCTGTGGTCACATGCACGTTTGCGTATGCTCAAGAGCAATTTTCGCGCGACATTGAGCAAATCACGTTTATCCCTAAAGGTCAGTGGATAACCGGTGTGAGCGTAAACTACTCACAATCAAACCAAGACAATTATCAATTCCTTGTGCTTGAAGGCCTCGATGCCGACTCTTATTCATTCAAGGTAAGCCCGATGTTGATGTACGCATTTCAGGACAATATGGCTGCCGGCGGACGTTTTGCCTACTCTCGTCAGCGCACACGCCTCGACAATGCCACAGTGGTGCTCGACTCTGAGACCTCTTACGATGTTGACCACCTCTACGTTATCAGCCACAACTATTACGGCACGGCGGCTTATCGCTACTACATGAATCTCGGCAACAACACACGTTTCGGCTTGTTTGCAGAGGCTCAGTTGCAACTGGGCGGCGGTCAGTCGAAAATTGAGAACGGCAGCGGCCTCGACTATACCGGCACTTTTGAGCGCAACTTCTCGCTCAATTGCGGCTTGGCTCCCGGCATGGTGATGTTTCTCAACAACTATTCGGCTATAGAAGTGAATGTTGGTGTGCTCGGCTACGACTACACGCACACGCGCTCGGTCACCGACCAAATCTACATTGCAAACCGCACAACAAAGTCGGCTAACTTCCGCATCAACTTATTCTCTATAACATTCGGTTGCACATTTTATATATAATAATCCGCAAACAACATGAAAAAAAGATATAAAAATATAATCCGATTGGTGATGTTGGTTGCGGTGTTGGCAATTGCCTCGACCGATGCACATGCCCAATTGGTTGTGCGCAAAGACTCTGTGGCTATTGCTCGTCGCGCCGAGCTCGAAAACCAAAAAGTGCTGGTGGGCACCGACACTGTAAGCATCATCTTGCCCGACCGCAACTTTGGCCGCTACGACCGTGGACTCTACAACTACCTATACGTGCCCAAAGGCAAGTGGGCTATAGGCTTGACTGCCAGCTACGGCGAGTTAACCACCGAAGACTCACAGCTGCTGTCGATACTCACCGACCTTGACTTTAAAGGCAAACTATATTCTATCAACCCCACAATCAGCTATTTCTTCCGCCACAACCAATCGGTGGGTTTAAAACTTACCTATTCGCGCGGCTCGGCTGACCTTGCAAACCTGTCGGTAGACTTCGACGAAGACCTCAGCTTCACCATTCGCGATATGAGCTACTACAGCGAAAGCTTTGCCCTCGGCACATTCTATCGCAACTATGTGGGCCTGGGCTCACAGCGACGCTTTGGCGTATTCAACGAGGTGAGCTTGATGTTTCAAACCGGTAATTCGCGTTTCAAACGCCTATACAATGATGAGCCGCGCGACACACGCACCGTCGTCACTCAGGGCTCGCTCAACTTCAGCCCCGGCTTGGCAGTATTCATGCATCAAAACGTGGCTTTCAACGTGTCGTTCGGCGTGTTTGGCTTGAAGTTGCGTCACGAAACGCAAACCACAAACGATGTTGAAGAAGGCTCGCGCACCACAAGCGGAGCAAACTTCAAATTCAACATCTTCAACATCAATTTCGGGTTGTTAGTCGTTATATGATTATACAGATATGAAAATAAACGCAAAACATATATATGCCGGTGTGATGTCGATGCTATTTGCAGCATTGGCACTGACCTCGTGCCTCACAAACGATATCCCGTATCCTCACATACAGGCAAACTTCAGTTCTATCGAGGCTGAAGGCCAAAGCCGCAGTGCCGTCATCGACACTATCAATTGTGCCGTCACTCTCTACCTCCCCGAAAACGTTGATATATATAATGTGAATATATCAAACTACACAACTACGGCAAACTCAGAGGTGGTTGACAATATCTTTGCAAAGCCCGTCGACCTCTCGCAACCGCTCACCGTGCAGCTGCACAACTATTACGATTGGGAGTGGACAATCACCGCCGTGCAAAACATTGAACGCTACTTCACAGTCGACGGCCAAATCGGCTCAAGCGTTATCGACGTGCCCGCTCGCCGCGTGGTGGCTTATGTCAATGAGTCGATGAACCTTAAAAAACTCAAGGTTGAAACCTGCAAACTCAGTGCCGACGGTGCTACAGAAAATCCGGTGCTCGCCGGACAAGTGGTAAACTTCACATCGCCCGTATCGGTTGAGGTTACAAACCACGGCCGCACTGAGACCTGGACCATATATGTCGATACAACCGAAGCTACAGTCACCACATCGAGTGTAGATGCGTGGACTTGCGTGGCTTGGGTATATGGCGAGGCCGAAGCCGGTGCCGCCAACAGCGTGCAATATCGCTTGAAAGGCGCTACCGACTGGACCACCGTGCCCGACTCGTGGCTCACTCACAACGGCGGCAGCTTCTACGCTCGCCTCATACACCTCACTCCGCAAACAACCTACGAGGCTCGTGCTATCAGCGGCGAAGATGCAGGTGCAACCATCGAATTTACTACCGGCACCGAGCAGCAGATACCAAACAGCAACTTCGACGACTGGTGGCTCAACGGCAAAGTGTGGAACCCCTGGCCTGAAAACGGCACTCAGTGGTGGGACACCGGCAATAAGGGCGCAACAACCCTCGGCCCCAGCAACACTCAGCCCACCGACGACGCCCACACCGCAGGCGGCAAAGCTGCCATGCTCGAAACAAAATTTGTGGGCGTGGGCGCTCTCGGCAAACTTGCTGCCGGCAACATATTCATTGGCAGCTATGTGGCTACCGACGGCACTAACGGCATACTCAGCTTCGGCCACGACTTCACACAGCGCCCCACGCGTGTGCGCGGCTATCTGAAATATAAGACAGCCCCCATCTCGTCGGTGGCTACAGGCTTTGAAGACCTCAAAGACCGTCCCGACACCTGCATCGTTTGGTGCTCGCTTATCGACCAAGACACACCGTTCGAAATTCGCACACGCCCCGCCACCCGTCAGCTCTTCGACTCTGAAGGCTCTTACGTCGTTGGTTACGGCAAAGTGGAATTCGGTCACGACGTCGACACATACACCAAATTTGAGTTCACCATCAACTACAACTCAACAAGCCGTGTGCCCAAATACATATTGCTCACTGCATCGGCAAGCAAATATGGCGACTACTTTGTGGGCGGCAACGGTGCCGTGCTTTATCTCGATGATATCGAACTTTTATATGACTATTGATTTAAAACGCTATTATACACAAACTCTTAGCTACTATGAGCGATAATCGTTATGACTTGCGTGGCGTATCTGCCTCTAAAGATGATGTGCACAACGCCATCAAAAACGTGGACAAAGGCTTATATCCAAAGGCCTTCTGCAAAATTATTCCCGACATTCTCGGCGGCGACCCCGACTGGTGCAACATTATGCACGCTGATGGCGCCGGCACCAAATCGTCGTTGGCCTACATATATTGGCGCGAAACAGGCGATTTGAGCGTGTGGAAAGGCATTGCTCAAGATGCTTTGATTATGAATATCGACGACCTGCTTTGCGTGGGTGCTACCGATAATATTTTGGTCTCGTCGACTATCGGCCGCAACAAAATGCTCGTGCCCGGCGAGGTTATCTCTGCCATTATCAACGGCACTGAAGAGTTGCTCGCTCAACTCCGCGAACAAGGTGTGGGCGTGTACAGCACCGGCGGCGAAACTGCCGACGTTGGCGACCTTGTGCGCACTATCATTGTTGACTCAACAGTGACCTGCCGCATGCCCCGTGCTAATGTGGTGAATAATGAAAATATCGCTGCCGGCGACGTTATCGTTGGCCTTGCCTCGTATGGTAAAGCCGCTTACGAAACCGAATACAACGGCGGTATGGGCAGCAACGGCTTGACAAGCGCACGCCACGACGTCTTTGCCAAAAAATATGCCGAGCTCTATCCCGAAAGCTACGACGCTGCCGTGCCTCAAGAACTCGTATATTCAGGCTCGCGCAACCTCAACGACGAGGTTGAAGGCTCACCCATCAATGCCGGTAAACTCGTGCTTTCGCCAACACGCACTTATGCTCCCGTCATCAAGGCACTCCTCGAGACTATGCGCAGCAAAGTGCATGGTATGGTGCACTGCTCGGGTGGCGCACAAACCAAAGTGCTCCACTTTGTTACCGACAAGCATGTGATTAAAGACAATCTTTTCGACGTGCCCCCGTTGTTTGCTATGATTGCAAAAGAAAGCGGCACAGACTGGAAAGAAATGTACAAAGTATTCAATATGGGACACCGCATGGAGATTTACCTCGCCCCCGAAGATGCTCAAGCCGTCATTGACCTCGCTCAATCGTTCGGCATCGACGCCAAAATCATCGGACGCGTTGAGGAGTCGACTACCGGCAACCATCTCACAATCAAGTCGCAATACGGCGTCTTCGAATATTAATACTCATTAGCCTTGCGCCGCATCTCCTCACTCCTGGCGGCAGGCATAATGCTCTCCGGCTTTTATGCCTGCGGTAGTGGTCAAACTTCTGACCACCAAGCCGATAGTGTGCCTGCGGCTAAGCTCCCCGACACGCTGCGCGTGGCAACTCTTTATAGCCCAACCTCTTACTTTATTTATAGAGAAGAGCGTATGGGCTATGATTATTCGTTGGTCAGCGCTTTCACACAAGAAAAGGGCGTGGTGCTCGACTTGCAAGTGGCGTCAAGCCTTGAGTCGGCTGTGCAGATGCTCGACTCCGGGTTGGTTGATGTTGTGGCTTACGAAGTGCCTGTCACCGACCAATACAACAAAAACGTGGTCTATTGCGGGCCGCAGAGCCTCACAAGCCAGGTGCTTGTGCAGCCGCGTTCACAGTCGCCGATTACCGACGTGACGCAACTTGTGGGTAAAGACGTGTATGTTGAGAAAAACTCAAAATACCAACAACGCTTGCAAAATCTCAACGATGAGCTGGGCGGAGGCATAAACATTCATGCCGTTGACCGCGATACGCTTATCACCGAAGATTTGCTCGAAATGGTGTCGAAAGGCGACATTCCGCTCACGGTTGTCGACAGCGACATTGCACGCCTCAATATGACGTACTATCCGCAACTCGACATCACTCTCGAGCTGAGCTTCAAACAGCGCTCGCAGTGGGCTGTGGCTCCCGACAAAGCCTGGCTTGCCGACAGCATAAATGCATGGTTCGACGGCGAGCAGCATCGCCAAAGCCAGGATATGCTCTACAAGCGCTACTTCGAGCTCAGCAAAGTCACCCCGTCAACGCTCACCGTAGACCTGTCAAAAGGACATATTTCGCCCTACGACCACCTCTTCAAGCAATACGCCAAAGAGATTGATTGGGATTGGCGACTGATTGCCGCTCAGGGATATGTGGAGAGCCGATTTGACAGCTCGGTAGTGTCGTGGGCGGGCGCTCGCGGCATAATGCAAATCATGCCGAGCACAGCCCGAGCAAACGGCATAGACCCCGCGCGACTTGTCGACCCCGAGACCTCGATACGAGTGTCGGTGAAGATACTCAAGGCGCTCGACCGCACATTTGCCCCTTACGTCAAAGACAAGGCGCAGCGTCAACAATTCATCATTGCCGCCTACAACTCGGGTGGAGCACACATACTCGATGCCATTGCCCTGGCTCAAAAGTACGGCCGCAATCCGCAAGTGTGGACGGCGAATGTTGAAGATGCCCTTCTGCTCAAAGCACATGCCGAGTACTACAACGACCCGGTGTGCAAATATGGCTATTTCCGCGGCCGCCAAACAGTTGAATATGTAAACCAAGTGATGACTTTTTATCATCGCTGCTTAAAACAAATAAAACTTTAATAACGTTACCTGATTAAATTTTTTCACTAACCAAAAACCATTTGTCTATGAAAAAGAAATTTATGAGCGTCGCTCTCGTATGCACACTGCTCTGCTCTACAACCCTTACTTCTTGTATCGGCTCTTTCAGCCTCAGCAACAAACTTTTGGCTTGGAACAAAACCGTTGGTTCCAAGTTCGTTAACGAATTGGTCTTCTTTGCATTCTGGATTGTCCCCGTTTACGAAGTTTCTGCTCTTGCCGACATCATTGTGCTCAACTCTATCGAGTTTTGGAGCGGCTCTAATCCCGTGGCTAAAGGCACAAAAGCTATCGACACCAAAGACGGTCGTGTGCTCGTGATGTGCGACGGCAAAGGCTACACAATCACCGACCAAAACGGCAAATCTATCCGTCTTGACTTTGACGCTGACCGTCAGGAATGGTCAACTATGGTCAACGGCGAGCGCGTTGTGTTCCTCGCTTTTGTTGACGACACACACGTGAAAGTGCCCGGCGTGAAAGGCGACATGCAAATCATCGAGCTCTCTCAATCAGGCGTATATGCTTACCAAGAAGCCGTCACCGGCAGCAACTTGGCTTTGCGCTAATCTGTAATCCAAACGAACAAATAATACATATATATCGTGCAATCACATCAACACACCGGGCTTAGCGATGCCGAGGTGCTCAAAAGCCGCCTCGACCATGGCGAAAACATTCTCACACCTCCGGCTAAAGACCCGCTTTGGCTCGAATTTCTGCGCAAATTCAAAGATCCGTTGATTATAATCCTGCTCGTTGCCGGATTTCTGTCAATAGGCATATCTATCTACGAATACTGTGTGCTCGAAGATGGTATACAGGTGTTTTTCGAACCGATAGGCATCTTTGTGGCTATACTCTTGGCTACCGGCCTCGGCTTCTACTTCGAAGCCAAAGCCGGAAAAGAATTTGACGTGCTCAATCGTGTGAACGATGACGAGCCCGTGCAAGTGATGCGCAACGGCACCGCAACCGAGGTGCCAAAACGCGACATTGTGGTTGGCGATATTGTGTTTCTCAACACCGGCAACGAGGTGCCTGCCGATGGCACGCTCCTCGAAGCCGTGACTTTGAGCATCGACGAGTCGACGCTCACCGGCGAGCCTATTTGCAGCAAAACCACCGACCCGGCTCTCTTCGACAAGGAGGCAACTTTTGCCTCGAATGTCGCTCTGCGCGGCACAAAAGTGATGGAAGGGCACGGCATTATGGAGGTCACCGCCGTGGGCGATGCCACCGAAAATGGCCACGTCTACACCGCCACACAAATCGACGACAACGTCAAAACTCCTCTCGACGAGCAGTTTGACCGCCTGGGCAAGATGATTACGCGCATCAGCTACATCTGTGCCGTGGCTATTTTGCTGGGCAGACTGTTCATGTATCTGCACACGCAGCAATTTGATTGGGTGAACTTTGGCGCATACATGCTGCAAACACTCATGATTGTTGTGGCACTTATCGTTGTGTC
>CAZYNO010000052.1:0-11552 GCA_964648845.1 uncultured Bacteroides sp. | reverse complement strand
CCGGGATGAGGCCGTAGAAGGCGCACATGAATATCATCAACAGCACGAGTGCCACAACGAATGACACCATACCGTCTTCGATAGCTTGTTGACCGAGTGACGGGCCGATAACCATGTCGCTGATGATGTTGACTTTGGCTTTCATCTTACCTGCTTTGAGCACGTTTGCCAAGTCTTTCGCTTCTTCAACTGTGAAGTTACCTGTGATTGAAGATTGACCACCTTCGATAGCGCCGTTTACGTTAGGTGCTGAATATACTTGGTCGTCGAGCACGATGGCGATAGCTTTACCTACGTTAGCACCGGTGATGCGACCCCAAGCGCGAGCGCCTTCAGAGTTCATACGCATGCTAACTTCTTCGCCGCTGCGCAAGCTTTGTTGGTTGCGGTCAGCGTTGGCGTCGGTCACAACTTCACCGTCGAGTGCGGGAGCGCCGTTTGTGAGTTTAAGAGCATAGAGGGCATAGCCGATTTTCACTTCTTTGCCGTTCTTGTCTTGAGTTGTTTCGGGTTTCACACCCCAACGGAGCACGAGGTCGTTGCGGAGGTAGCGCTCTGCGATGGGCGACTCAACGAGCTCGTTGATTTCGCGCATCTCTTTGTTAGAGGGCACATAACCTACGATAACATAGTCGCCGCGTATCATGCCGCCTGAAGTAGCGAGCATTGTTTGGAGTGCTGCGGTGTTGACTGTTGAGTCTTGCACTGAAGCGAGAGCTTGAAGTGCGGGCACAACTTCGTTGGCAGTGAGGGTTTCGTAGAATTCGAGGTTTGCTGAACGTTGCAAGAGTTCGCGCACACGTGCGTGATCTTTAACACCCGGCAATTCGAGAAGAATTTGACCGTCTTTGCCTTGGAGCACTTGAATGTTGGGCGAAACAACACCGAATTGGTCGATACGTTTGCGCAATGTTTGTGTTGCAGAAGTGTTGACCATGTCGGTGACCTCGGCACGCAATTGTTCGCGCACTTGCGACTCGCTTGAACCGGCTTTTACTGTCGGGAATACTACCGACATATCAGCTGCGGGAGCAATTTTGTGATATTCTTTGATGAATGAACCCACATAGTCGTCGTTAGCGGTTGAGGGGTCAGCCATGAGTGCTTCTGTTGCAGCGATTGCTTTGTTGAGCACCGAGTCGTTGCCTGTGGCAGCGAGTTGACGTATCATGTCGGGCATGTCAACTTGCAGGATGACGTTCATACCACCCTTAAGGTCAAGACCTAAGTTAACACCCCATTTGCGTACGTCTTCGAGGGTGTAGCCAAGATAAACTTTCTCTTCGCCTACAGAATCCATGTAGTGCTTGTAGGCATCGTTGTAGGCTTGGTCATCATTACCGGCAGATGCTTTTTGCGCGTATAGAGCGGCATTGTCTTCGTATTTGCTGTTCACGAATGTGAAAGACAGATAGAAGGCACATACCAAAATCATGAAAATCGCAATGATGCCGGCAAGGATGCTACCTAATTTTCCTTTGCTTTGCATGAGTTTAGAAATATGTTATTAAATTGTTTTTGATATATTTTCAAATACATAGTTTTCAACGTGCAAATATACAATTTTATTTTTGTTTACAATTGCGTTAAGTGCCACAATTTTGCTTTGACGCGCTAAATATTTAATTTTAGAGTGCTAATTTTGTTAAAATCACGGTTTTTTGCACAAAAAGAACGCCCGCTGACGGTGCGGGCGCTCTATGTGGGGCAAATAAGTTTTGTTCTGTCGTTTTATTTTTTCTTGCGGTCGTTAGCGATTTTGATTGAGAATATGGCTACCGAGCAAAAAGTTGTGATTACGTTTGTAAGCACCAAGGGCCAGTTTGCAAGCATCAAGCCTTGTATCACGAAAAATATAGAGCCAAGGCCCATCATCACGAATGTGGGCATGGCAATGCCGTCGGTTTTGCGTGTGCGTATTGTGGCGATTGCTTGAGGCATGTATCCGAATATCATGCAAATAGAGGCCAAATATCCTACGATATTTATGATAAGTGAGTCCATAAATAAGGGGGTTAGTTGTTAGTAATTTTGTTTCTCGCAATTATTCATAACAAATTTACTAACTTTTTTGTTCATTTTGTGCGTTTGTGATAAAAAAGAAGACCGACATTGTATCCAACAACGTCGGTCAAGAGGCAGCATATTGTGCCGCAATTGCGTAAAGTTTTTTCATGTGAATTGTTAATTTTAAATCAATTTTAGGTGATTGAAATTTGCAATTACAAAAGGAGTAAGAAGATTATTAAAGTTGTGATTTGTTATTAACGATGGCAAATTTATAACTAAATTATCACATACGCAAACAAAACATTGAAAAAAGTGCTAATTGTAACAGCATTGTAGCAATTTTAGTGCAATTGATACAATGCTGTTCCGGTTTTATGTTTTATAACATATTTTTGAGGTTTGCGAGCCATCGCTCTTCTTCTCATTTTTGCTTTGTTGTTGCGTTGTAGCCGAGTTTTTCTAATGCTTTGACGATTTTTTCGGTTGATGTTTTGGCGGGATTATATTTCACGCTCACTGTTTGGTCGTCGAGCGAGGTGCGGATTTCTTTCACACCTTTCACAAAACGCACATCGCCTTTTATGCGCTCTTCGCAGCTTTCGCAGTGCATAGGGGTTTCGGGGTCGAGGTTAAACACCACGGTGGTGTCGGCAGCTGCGGTTTTTGCGGCTGCGCTGAGCATTGCGCCGGCAAAAGCTAATGTTAGTAATGTCTTTTTCATTGTGATGTGTATGTTGTGTTAAATGCACACGCGCTAATAGGGCGACCGATGAGCCGACTATTAGCGCGTGCGTATGCTGATTGTGTTATATTAATAGTAATATGTAACAACCAAGTTGTCTAAGCAGACGTAGGCGGGGTTGTTCATGTATGAAACGCCGTAGTATTCCGAGTTGTCGGTAGACTGCATTTGCACGTAGATATAGTCAACGCTGCCAAGGCTTGAGAGGTTAACAAGCTTCCAGTCGTCGTAGATTGTGCCGTCTTTAGCGAGATATTGCTCAACTGTGCCGGTAACTACGCCGTCTTTCACGCCTTTGAAGATAACTTTAAACCAGTCGTCGGTGCCGAAGATGTGGTTGTAAGCGCAACCTTTTTTCATCACCCAATAAGCGTAGTTGGTGTTGGCAACGTAAACGCTTTGGGGCACTGCCGAGGTGACGCCGGTGGCTGTGAAGTCAAGTTTGAGTGCGGGATTTTCGGGGATTTTGGTCAAATCTTCACCGCTGTTCCACATACCGATAACGTATTGGCTTGAGCTGCCTACGCCTGAGCCGGTCACTGAGCTCCATTGATGTTTTACAACTGACTCTGCAGATACGTCAGCTGTTTCGGTAGCTGAGCTGGGACAGAAGCCGGTGAAGTATTGATATTCGCTGTTGCCGGCGTGTGACAATGTGAGTGCGGGAGCAATTGAGAAGTCGCCTGCTTGAGTGTACACGTCAGTCCAATAGCCGTCTGCAGTATAGAGGTTGGCATCAGAGAACTCAAAGTTGTAAGTGATGGTGCTGTAGTTTTCGCCTTCTTCGTCAGTACAAGCTGTCATACCAACGATTGCAAGAGCGGCGAGAATAGAGTGGGTTAATTTCATAAGAATTTTTGATTTTAGTTATACGGCTGCAAATTTACGCAAATTTTCTTTTAGGGCTAACAATTTGAGGCAAAAAGTAATACGAAGAGGGGTGAATGTGAAGATACATTCATCCCTCCCGGTCATTCAAGTGCCTGAACAGCGCTTGCTATTTCAGGCTTTTTGTAGTATATAAAACGAGGCGTATCGTATGAGCTTTTTCCGTTTTATCTGTATTTATAACAATCCGTGACTCACAAAGTTGCAACACGCAGGCAAAAAATTTGCCTATTCCCCAAAAAAATGCTAACTTTGCACCGCAATACGGTTCGGTAGCTCAGCTGAATAGAGCAACAGCCTTCTAAGCTGTGGGTCCTGGGTTTGAGTCCCAGCCGAATCACAAGCGCCGAGGATTTTTGTCCCCGGCGCTTTTTGCATCTATATGTATTGCGGATTTAGATTTTTATTTCACAAGGTCGATTTCGGCGGGCGAAAGGTCGGCATACCAAATGTAGCCGTTGATGGTTGCCCCCGGATACATTAGCTGCATGAGGTTGATGTAGCGACGCACCTGGGTGTTGTGCTCGGTGTTGGTGTCGCCGGTGAATTTATAGTCGACGATGTCGATAGAGCCGTCTTTGTTCCAGACTATGCGGTCGGGACGGTGCACTTTCGACTCTGTCTCGGGTGCATTGGGGTCGAAGATATTCACCTCGCTGAGCGCACGCTCTTGGTCGCGAAACCAGCGGTGCACGTAGCTCAATGTCTCTTCGTTGGCAAACATGCGGCGTATGGTGTTTTTTTCTTCGTCGGTAAATTTGTAGAAGAATGTGGGATACATAGCCTTTTCGATGTCCTTCAGTCGGTTTATGTGACTGAGAATGAAGTGCAGCCGTTCGCCGCGTTCGGCCGCTTTCTCCATTTTTTCGCGGGCTATGGCTTTAGCATCGTCGTCAATTTTGCCGTTGTCGTCGCCCACCAGTGCGTCAACTGTTGTTACGCTTTGACCTTTGCCCTCAACGTTTATGGGATAATCGCGTATGAGGTCGTCGGGCGTAAATTGCCAATCGGCAAGAGGCTCGGGTTGCTGCTCTTTGGCTTTATTATCGCGCTGAGGTGTTGTCGGTCCGCCCACAATTATTTCGCCCGACTGTTGCACATACTCGTTGAGGTCGAGGTGCAAATCGGCATTGTAGTGAGGCAGCAAGTTTGCGTCAACCAAGTCTTTGTCTTCGATATCCTGGTTGTATTCGTCGTATGCATTGACCATGCAAATGTCTTTGCCAAAGTCTTCCGAGCTGTCGTAGTACACACACAACTCGCGCTCGGCACGCGTGTATGCCACATACGTTTTGTTGAAGCCGTCAACAATGCGCTCCGCCATGTTGCTGTCGTAGACCGGCTTGAATATCGACTCGCCGAGACGGGTGTTGCCGTTGAGGGTGACGCGTATGGCAGCCGGCATATTGTTGACAATCTCTGCCGGGAGGGTGCTGAGAGTTGGATAGTCTTTGGTTTTAATCCATACGCTCTCGTATTTTGTCTTGTTGCCTTCAAGAGCCCACGATGCAAACGGTATGTGCACGCACGGAAATTCCAAGCCTTTCGACTTGTGCACGGTCATAATTGTTATGGCTTGTGCCTCTTCGGGTGCATCTATGGCAAGTTTTGGTGCCATGGTGCGCCACCATTGCAAGAAGCCCACCACATTGTTGCCGTAGGTTGCGGCATAGCTCAGCACCACATCCTGGAAGGCTGCAAGATAAGCTTTGTCGTTTATGCGTTGCTCGGGTGTGATGCGCTTTTCGATGATGGTGTCGACGAGCGTGGCGATGGTCGACGGATTTATTGCTGCAATGTCTGCAACTTCGGCGAGGGTGTTGTCGTCGTTACTTTTATCGAATGCATCGGCTATAGCCTTGCTTATGGCGTCGTCGGCACTCATGCCGCTTTGCAGATTGTGGGTGTATTCGTATTCGAAATGCCCCATGCGGTTTACAATGTTGTCGCGCTTTTTGCTATTGTGCTCGGCATAGATATCCTCGTTTATCTGACGCTCTTTTGCGTCGACAACCATCTGCATTATGCTCACCACGAGTCGCACCGATTGCGAGTTGTTGAGCATCAGAGCTTCGCTTGTTGTCACGTCGATGCCCTTAGCCATGAGGTGTTGCACCACTTTTATGCCGTCTTTTTTTGTGTTTACGAGCACGGCAATTTCGCCGGGGCGATATCCGGCATCGAGTTGGCGCTTGATTTCTTGATGCATCAACTCAAGCTGCGATTTCTGCTCTTCGTCTTTCGTTTTGGCTGGAGCGTTGAAGAAGTGCACATGTCCGGGCACGTTGCGCATTTTTTTCGATACGCCTTGCACCACGCTTTTGTATCCGTCAATGCCAAGATGTTTTGACATGCGGCTGAAAAACGAGTTGTTAAACTTTATAACTTCGGGAGTGCTTCGCCAGTTGGTGTCTGAAAATTCTTCAAACAGTTTGGCATGGCGGCTCAAAGTCTCGTCTTTCACCTTGTTGTGCAGCATAGAGCTGTCGGAGTTGCGGAAGCGATATATTGCTTGCTTTTCGTCGCCGATGATGAGGCTGTCGTGGTCTTCGCCCAGGCTGTTATACACCAGCTCTTTGAGATTTGACCATTGCATGCGCGAGGTGTCCTGAAATTCGTCGATGAGAAAATTGTGCAAGTTTACGCCCATCTTCTCGTAGACAAAACTTATTTCGCCGTCGTCGCTCATCACACGTTTGAGCAGGTCGTTGGTGTCGGCGAGCACCACAATATTGTTGTCTTTGCGGAATTGCTCTATATAGTAGTTGGTGTAGCGCATGAAGCTGTATGTGCTCACCTCGTCGATAAGTGCTTTGTAGTCGTGATATCGGTATATGCGTTGTAGCATGTTGCCGGCAAGCTCGTTTACTTCAGCCAAGCTCGATGCCGGGATTGCGCGCAGGTCTTTGCCGTTGAGCACGTCGTCGCCCGAAAGACCGAGGCTCACTTTTTCTATAAACTTAACCTTGGCTTTCGACTTGTTTTGAGCTTGTATAAATTCTATAGGGCTTGCCATTGTTGCGAGAGAGGTGTAGAATGCTTTTTGCACCTTGCCCGCATAGCGCGTTTCGAGCCATTTGGTGATGCTGTCGATGTCGGTTTTGTTGTCGACAGCGATTTTTCTCATCTCTTTTTTGAGAGCTTCGAAAAATTTTGACAAGTTGCCGCCGTTGTTGAACCATGCGTTGAAGTCTTTAGCCACGAGCTGAAATTTCTCGTCGAAAAGTGCTCCCACTTGGTCTACAATCTTTGAGTGTAGCTTGATGTTGCGGTTGAACACGTTGAAGCTTTCGCCGTTGTCAAGCTGTTCGCGCATAAAGTCGTGCAGCAGCTTGCGCAGCTGCTTTGACTGTGTTTGCTCGCGGTCGGGGTTGAAGTTGAAGTCGTCGAGCATCATGTCGACAGCTTGCGCGGTGACGTTGTCCGACTGTATCACCACTTCGTAGTTGCCGGGGTAGTCAAGCTCGTAGGCAAGGCTACGCAGCACCTGCTGGAAGAATGCGTCGATGGTGCTGACGTTGAAGTTGTCGAAGTCGAGCAGCAAATCGTATAGTGCACGTTTTGCCACGGCTGCGAGTTGCTCAACCGTGCAGCCGAATATTTTGCCTGTGAGGTCGTCGATGAACGCGCTTTTTTTGTCGACGTCGGTGCTTTGCGATATTTTCACCAATTCGCTGACGATGCGCGATTTCATCTCTTCGGTGGCTTTGTTGGTGAATGTTATCGCCAAGATGCCACGGTGCTGATTGCGCGCGTACGGGGGCGTGTTGTTAAGACGGTATTTAGGTGGGTCGCTGTTTTCTATTTTCACTCCGAGCAGCAACTTCACGTAGCGCAAAGTCAGCTGATGGGTTTTACCTGACCCGGCAGAAGCTTTGTATATTGTTAGCATTGTGAGGGGATATTGGCTGTTATCCTTTTACAATGAAGCCTTTTTTTGTCAGTATTTCGCGCAGTTTGGCACGTCGGTCGCCTTGCAGCAAAATCTCGTTGCCGCGCACGCTGCCTCCGGTGCCAAGGGCTCGTTTAAGGTCACCGCCAAGAGTTGCCACTTCGTCGTCGCTGAGTGTGCTGTCGCATTCAACGATTGTGGCTTCTTTGCCGGCGCGGCCTTTGCGCTCAAAAAACAGGGTGAGTGTTTTGCGTGCCGACTTTTCGGTGTGAGTGCCGGCACTCTGTGGCGTGTTGTCTGCTCCTTCGGGCAGAGAGTCGCGCAGGGCGCTGAGGGCTGCAAACGGGTTATTGTTCATTGTATATAGAGTCTAAGTCGGCTTCGTTAGCCATTTGTGCGGCATATTCCTCAAGGTCGTCGATACTCTCATATTTCGACGGGTCGTCGTCGGTGTTGCGCATGAGTTGCAGCACGGTGCGCACTGCCGACAGTCGCTCAATGTTGAGGTTGTCGACAAACGTAGTCACCGAGTCGCGGTTGATGGCGTATGCGCTGATGAAGCTGTGCATGGCGCGCGCGGTGTTGGTGTCGTTGTCGATATCGTTGTCGGCGGCGGTGGCGTATATCACGCCTATGCGACACAGTTGTGTTGCTGACAGCGCTGATGAGTCGGATGAGGTGACCAGGCGGTCGCACAACTCAATGGCGTCGGCATATTTGCCGGCGTTGGCGAGCTGCTCGGCGTCGTCAATCACCTGGGGCACGTCGGTCTTTGTTGAGCATGCCGTGAGGATAGCCACGAGGGCTATGATTATGTAATGAAAACGGTGTTTCATCGTAAGAGACAAGTTATAAATATGCTTTCACAAAGTTAATATAAAATAGATTAATTTGCAAAAGAATATTTGGTGACAATTTGGTTACTGTATCTTAAAAATGGAGAAATTTACCGAGCCGTAAGCACGATGTTCTGCAAAATGAGGCAGTTGCGAAAAATCGTAGTTGCGCGAATGTTCGATAATGAATATTGAGCCCGGGCGCAAAAGCTTAGAGTTTAATACTTTTTGGGGTATGTCGCCAAATCCGGGAAGGTCGTATGGGGGGTCGGCAAAGACTATGTCGTAGGCTGTTGCGGCAGTGTCGACAAAGCGCAGTGCGTCGCCGCGCACAACGTGCATGGCGGGGTCGCCGAGGGTTTGCGCAACTTTGCGTATGAAGTTGTATTGTGTTGATGCCTTCTCTACGGCGGTGACTGATGTGCAGCCGCGGCTGAGAAACTCAAACGACACGGCGCCCGTGCCGGCGAAAAGGTCGAGCGCGGTGAGCTCTTCAAAGTCCACGAGGTTTTCGAGCACATTGAAGATGTTTTCGCGCGCAAAGTCGGTGGTGGGGCGCGCGGTTATGTTGGTGGGCACGTCGAAGCGTCGACGGCCGTATTTGCCTCTGATTATTCGCATAGGGGTATTGTTATGAGTTCGAATGGAGCAGAGAGTGAGTCTTTGCCGGCTTTGAACATTGCCGACGGAAATATGACGGGCATCACATAGCCTACGTATTGTCGCAGCAGCGGTATCAACTCTTCGCGGCGTGCCGTGTCGCCCGACAGCAGCATCTGGTCGTTGCTGTTGTCAAAGCTCAGTGCACGTGCTGCGGCGAGTATGTAGTAGAGGTCGTCGTTCACGTTGTCCGACTCAAAGGTGTTTGCCATGAGCAAACCTTCGGTGCCGAAAGCTATGATGTCGATGCTGTTTTGCGACAGGTGCACATGAAACTTTCCGGCGTTGCCAAGGCGGTTTTTGATGCCGAAGTATTGGCACAGCGGAGCTATGCGGTCGGCAATGCGCGGATTGTTGAATGTGCGGCGCAAGAATTTTATGCGTTCTTCGTCGTCGGCTATTGCAACGACGGTGCCGTCGGTGTAGACTGTGCTCGTCACAATCTCAAACTTGAGCTCGGGGTAGAGCTCGGCAAACACGCGGTTGATATTGTCGGGGTCGGCTTGGTCGGCGGGAAACACCATGCGGCGCTTCGAGTCGATGAGTATGTCGATAGCGCTAAAGTCGACGAGCAACATCGGGTTTTGATATATTGCGTCTTCGAGCGCTTTCACCGGCGACTCGGCAGCCGGATCAAGCTTGATGCGGTGCCATATCAGCGAGTTGTCTTCAACACACGATATCACTACAACATCAATGTAGTCGTTGCAAAGTCGAAGTGCCAGGCGCGAGTGTCGCGGGTGGGGCACAAGTGAGGGTTGTAGTGAAGTGTCGTCCATGTGATGAATGTTTAAGGAGTTTGAGAGGTGGTTGAGTGTTTATACTAATTTTGTGAAGGAGGCGGGTAGGGGAGCCGTGAAGTTCATGTCGACGCGCGTCACCGGATGGATGAAGCGCAATGTGTGGGCATGAAGTGCGAGGCGGTGCATGGGTGATGTCTTGGCACCGTATTTTTTGTCGCCGGCTATGGGGTGACCCATCTCTTTCATGTGCACGCGTATCTGGTTTTTGCGGCCGGTGTCGAGGCTCACGTCGAGCAGCGAGTATCCGTTGCGGCTCTTCACAAGTTTCCAACGAGTGACGGCGCGTTTGCCTTCTTCGGGGTCTTTTGTTGAGTAGACAACGTGCATAGAGTTTTCGGCGAGGAATGTGTCGATGGTGCCTTCGTCGGTGTCGGGGCGTCCTTCAACCACGGCGGCATATCGGCGGTCGATAACCATATTGTTCCAGTTGTGCTGCATGGCCTCTTTGGCTTCGACGGTTTTTGCAAACATCATCAGCCCCGAGGTGTGCTGGTCAAGACGGTGCACAATGAAGAGTTTGTTGCGCGGGTCTTTGCGTTTGAGATAGTCTTTGAGCAAAGAGTAGGCTGTGCCGTCTTTGATTTTGTCGTTGCCCATAGAGAGCAGACCGTAGCCTTTGTTCACAACTAATATGTCGTCATCCTCATACACTATTTTGAGACGTGGATTTGAGAATGTTTGCCACTCGCGCGAGGTGTTGATGTCAACGTGGTCGCCGGCTTTGAGTGGAGTGTCGAATTGAGTGGTGACGTTGCCGTTAACCATCACCTGGTTGTGCTTTAGATAGTCTTTGACCGTTTTCTTTTTGCGGTCAGCCATCCATGCGTACAGCGTGTCGAGCAAGAGACCTTGCTCGGCGCTGTCGTATGTGAAGTTTAGAATGAAGTCGGGACGAAACGCGGCGCGTTCGGCTCCGGGCTTGTGTTGCAAAGGTTTGCGTCGAGCCATAGATGATTATTTTTTGCGTGTTGTGGCGCGGCGTGTGGTGCGCTTGGGTTTAACTTCTTGATTTTTTACGATGTCCATGCATTCCTCCAGTGTTAATGCTGCCGGCTCGGTCACTGTCTTGGGCAGTTTGTAGTTTGAGCCGTCATACATGATGTAGACGCCGTAGCGGCCGTTGAGGATTTGCAGTTTGGGCTCTTCGTCAAATGTCTTGACGATTTTATTGAGTTCGTCTTGGCGTTTTGCTTCGATGAGTTGTATGGCTTCGTCGAGGGTGAGCGAGGCGGGACTGTGGTCTTTGGGTATCGACACAAATTTGTTGTTGTGTTTCACGTACGGACCAAAGCGGCCTATAGCCACAGTGACTACCTTGTCTTCGAAGGTGCCGAGAGTTTTGGGATATTCAAATAGTTTGAGCGCTTCTTCGAGCGTGATTGTCTCTACTGACTGACCTTTGAGCAGTGAGGCAAATTGCGGCTTTTCTTCGCCGTCGTTGGTGCCTTTTTGCACGAGAGGGCCGTAGCGACCGATTTTCACCGAGATTGGTGCTCCGCTGGTGGGGTCGTTGCCAAGCACGCGCTCGCCGACTTTGTGCTCGAGACGCATGTTGAGTGCCGATACTACGCCGGGGTGGAAGCCGTCGTAAAACTCTTTCATCTCGTCGGTCCAATCCATTTTGCCCTCGGCTATTTCGTCAAATTTCTCCTCAATTGAGGCGGTGAAGTTGTAGTCGAGGATGTTGGGGAAGTATTCGGTGAGGAAGCGGTTGACGACGA
>CAZYNO010000051.1:0-11838 GCA_964648845.1 uncultured Bacteroides sp. | reverse complement strand
GCTTCTTTGCCGACATACACAAAAACAACGAGCTCAACAACTTTGTGCTGCCCGTGGTGGTAAGCGAGCCATTCCTCAGCGAACTTTTTGACAGCATCAACGCCAACGCCTCTACAGAGGTTGAAGTCAATCTGCCCGAGCAAACCGTCACCAATATCGCCACCGGTAAATCCGAGCATTTCGACATCAACAGCTACAAAAAATACTGTCTGATGAACGCACTCGACGACATCGACTTCCTGCTCGAAAACAAATCCAAAATCGAACAACTCGAACAAAAGCTCTAACTTCATAGCCACTACAACATGAGCAAGGTTAAAATCGAGATCATGGACACCACGCTACGCGATGGCGAGCAAACCAGCGGTGTCAGTTTCATGCCTCACGAAAAATTGTTGATCGCACGAGCCCTCCTCAAGCAACTCAATGTTGACCGCATTGAGGTGGCATCTGCTCGCGTCTCTGACGGCGAAGAGCAAGCTGTGCGCAACATCTGTCGCTGGGCTAACGCCGCCGGATTTATCGACCGCGTGGAAGTGCTCGGTTTTATTGACGGCAAAACCTCAATCGACTGGGCATACAACTGCGGCTGCCGCAACATCAACTTGCTGTGTAAAGGCTCTCTGAGACACTGCACAAACCAACTAAAAAAAACGCCTCAGCAACACATCGACGACATAAAGCAGTCGCTCGACTATGCCGCCAAACTCGGCGTGAACGTTAACGTTTATCTCGAAGATTGGAGCAACGGCATGGGCGACTCTCCTCAATATGTATTTCAACTCGTCGACTCCCTCAAAGACAGCAACGTTAAACGTTTCATGCTGCCCGACACGTTGGGAGTGCTCAACCCGCTGCAGCTCATCAGCTACATGCGCAAAATGGTGAAACGATATCCCGATTTGCGCTTCGACTTTCACGCACACAACGACTACGACCTGGCTATATCAAACGTCCTCGCCGCCGTGTTAGCCGGTTGTCGCGGCATCCACACCACCGTCAACGGCCTTGGCGAACGCGCCGGAAATGCCCCTCTCGCAAGCGTGCAAGCTATCCTCAAAGACCAATTCAACGCCGAGACAAACATTGACGAAAGCCGCCTAAACGAAATCAGCCGCCTGGTTGAATGTTACTCCGGCATACCTATACCACCTAACCGACCCATTACCGGCGACAGCGTGTTCACCCAAGTGGCAGGCATTCACGCCGATGGCGACAACAAAGCCAATCTCTATTGCAACGCCCTGCTCCCGGAGCGCTTCGGTCGCAAACGCGAATACGCTCTCGGCAAAAACAGTGGCAAAGCCAACATTCTGCGCAACATCGAAGAGCTGGGCCTCGAGTTGACAGCCGAACAGACCAAACGCGTCACCGAACGCATCATTGAGCTCGGCGACAAAAAAGAACTTGTCACACAGGACGATTTGCCGTTCATTGTCAACGACGTGCTCAAGCACGACACACCCCAAAAAGCAGTCAATCTGCTCAGCTACATGGTGTCTATTGCTCACGGTCTAAAACCTATTGCCGGCGTCAAAATCAACGTTTCGGGCAACGAATACGAGGCACAAGCCACCGGCGACGGCCAATACGACGCTTTCATGCGCGCAATACGACTTATCTATAAAGAGCGCTTGGGACGCAAATTCCCCATGCTACACAACTACACTGTCTCTATCCCTCCCGGCGGCCGCACCGATGCCCTCGTGCAAACAATCATCACTTGGCAATGGAACGACAAGCAGATACGCACACGCGCTCTCGATGCCGACCAAACCGAGGCCGCAATCAAAGCTACACTTAAAATGCTCAATATCATTGAGCCCGAATTTGAAAACAATTAAAATATACAAATAGACATGAACTTAAACATTGCTGTGCTGCCCGGTGATGGCATCGGGCCGGAAATCTCTAAACAAGGCGTTGACGTCCTCTCGGCTGTTTGCCAAAAATTCGGCCACACGGTCAACTACACCTACGCCCTCGCCGGTGCCGCTGCTATTGATGCCGTTGGCAATCCTTTCCCCGACGAAACTTTCGAAGCTTGCAAAAACGCCGATGCCGTGCTCTTTTCGGCTGTTGGCGACCCCAAATACGACAATAATCCCAACGCATCAGTGCGCCCCGAACAAGGGTTGCTCGCCATGCGCAAAAAATTGGGATTATTTGCCAATATTCGCCCCGTAGAAACATTTAAATGTCTGATACACAAATCGCCACTGCGCGACGAGCTTGTTGACGGCGCAAACTTTGTGTGCATCCGCGAGCTCACCGGAGGCATGTACTTCGGCGAGAAATACGAAGACAACGACAAAGCCTACGACACAAACTACTACACCCGCCCCGAGATTGAACGCATCCTCCGCGTGGCATACAAATACGCCCTGCAGCGCAACCGCCACCTCACCGTGGTCGACAAAGCTAACGTGCTCGCCTCAAGCCGATTGTGGCGCAAAGTGGCGCAAGAAATTGCCCCGCAATATCCCGACGTGACAACCGACTATATGTATGTTGACAACGCCGCAATGCGCATGATACAAGAGCCAAAATTTTTCGACGTCATGGTCACCGAAAACACTTTTGGCGACATTCTCAC
Organism: uncultured Bacteroides sp.; assembly: GCA_964648845.1. Lineage (GTDB taxonomy): Bacteria > Bacteroidota > Bacteroidia > Bacteroidales > Muribaculaceae > CAG-873. Next base: position 9,242 of record CAZYNO010000051.1, on the reverse strand, counting down.
CGACGAGGGCAGCGTGATTTCAGGCTCTATGGGCCTTCTCCCCTCGGCATCTACCGGCGAAAGCACACCGGTGTTCGAGCCCATCCACGGCTCGTGGCCGCAAGCTGCCGGCAAAAACATCGCCAACCCCTTGGCACAAATACTCTCTGTGGCTATGCTCTTTGAGCACTTCGGCTTGAAAGAAGAAGGCGCTCTGGTGCGCAAAGCCGTCAACGCCTCGCTCGACGCAAACGTCCGCACTCCCGACATTCAAGTGGCAGGAGCTCCCGCCTACGGCACTACCGACGTCGGCGCATGGATTGTCGACTTCATCAACAAGTTTTGATCTTTCGCAATAAAATGATAACTTTGCTGCACGCAAAATATTAACACTTAAAACCTTAAAAGCACAATGAATTTCAAACACTTGTTTGCAGCTGCTGCGCTGTCTCTCAGCATGTTGGGCTATTGTGCCGACACCCCGAAATATATATTCTACTTCATTGGTGACGGCATGGGTTTGGGCCCCGTGATGGCTACCGAAGCCTACAACCGTTTAGCTCACAACGACGAGCGTCCCCTCGTGATGACCTCTTTTCCCGTTGCCACCTGGACTCAAACCTGGTCTGCCTCGTCGCCCGTAACCGACTCGGCTGCAGCAGGCACTGCACTTTCTACCGGCTACAAAACCAAAAACGGCATGCTCGGCATGGACCCCGACTCGGTGAATGTCACCTCAATAGCCCGCATCCTCAAAGATGACGGATACGGCGTAGGCATCATCTCGTCGAGTGCCATTGACGACGCCACTCCCGCCGCATTCTACGCTCACGTGCCCTATCGCTCAATGTTCTACGAAATCGGCAAAGACGCTGCAGTTTCGGGCTACGACTTCTTCGGCGGCTCGGGCATTCGCGGCGGCAAAGACAAGGATGGCAACGACACCGACCTGTTCGAACGTCTCGACAAAAACGGATATAAAATCTATCGCGGCCAAGAGGGCGCACAAGCCGTCTCTACCACCACCGACAAAAAAGTGATACTCCTCAACCCCGAAGGCTACGGCAACGTAAACCAAATGGGATATGTCACCGACGGACGCGGCAGCGACGGCATAGGCATCACTCTGCCCATGACCGCCGAATTGTGCATCAACCACCTGCTCAAAAATTCGCCCGACCACTTCTTCATGATGTGCGAAGGCTCACTCATTGACCACGCTTTGCACAACAACGACGGCTCGTCGGCTATCAAAGAACTCATCGACTTCGACAGCTGCATTGAGCTCGCCTACAACTTCTACCTCCAGCACCCCGACGAAACTCTCATAGTTGTGTCGGCCGACCACGACACCGGCGGCATTTCTACCGGCTGCCGACACACCGGCTACAACGCTTATCTGCAAAACGTTGACTGCCAAAAAGTGTCGAAAGACGGCATGAGCAAATTTTTCAAAACCCTGTTAGCTTCGCGTCGCGTTTACACCTGGGAAGATATGCAAGAATATCTCACACAAAACTTCGACTTCTGGGGCACCGTAAAAATCACCGAGGCTCAAGAAAAAGAACTCAAAGACGTGTTTGAACAAACATTTGTGCAACGCACAGCCACCGACGAAAAAGGTCTCTACTCAAGCAGCAACGCTTTCGCCGCCGAGGTGATGCGCGTCTACGCAAACTCTACAGGTTTTGGCTTCACAACCCCCAACCACACCGCCAATCCCGTGCCCATTTTCGCCATCGGTGTAGGCTCAGAGCGCTTCACTCACCGCTTCAACAACACCGACATCCCCAAGACCATCCTCTCAATCCTCGGCAAATAACCCGCAAGCAACCAAATCCAAAGATAGTTACACCATCGTTGTGTAGACACTACCTCGAAGGGGAATACTCTGTAGCCCATCATATTAGCCTCCGGTCTATCCGGGGGCTTTTTTGTGCCATACACTGCAAAATTGTTTACAATTGCAAACAAGGCTAATTTGTTGATTTATAGGCATATATCAAAATGTTCATAACTTCTGTCAAAAATTTTATAAATTTTGCAGTTTCGATATGTAAATAACGGCGTAAAATTTGTAACTTTACATGCCGAATTATAACCCCGGCAGTCAACACTTAAGAATCTATGAATCAGGATATATACCACATACCTGCTCTTTTGAACCAAAGTCTTGAAGCATTGCAACTGCACCCCGACGGAGTGTACGTAGATTGCACTTACGGCGGTGGCGGCCATTCGCGCGCCATAATCGAGCATCTCGACGCCGCCCAAAACGGTCATCTATACGGCTTTGACCAAGACAAAGACGCCGTGGCGCAAGCCATTTCCGACCCCCGCTTCACCATCGTCTACTCAAACTTCAGATATTTGGTCAATTTCATGCGATACCACAACGTTGACGGCGTTGACGGCATTCTCGCCGACTTGGGCGTTTCGTTCCACCACTTCGACGACCCCGACCGCGGCTTCTCCTTCCGCTGGCCCGAAGGTGTGCTCGATATGCGCATGAACCAAAACGCTCGCCTTAGCGCCGCTGAGGTTATCAACGACTACACCCCCGAGCGCCTCACCGAGATTTTCAAACTCTACGGCGAAATGCAAGGCGCCAAACGCTTTGCCAACGCCATCTGCAAGGCACGCACCGCCGAGCCCATACGCACCGCCGAGCAGCTGCTCAACACCGTGCGCCCGCTCATCAACCCGCGCCAAGAGAAAAAAGAGCTCGCTCAGCTGTTCCAAGCCCTGCGCATTGAGGTCAACGACGAGATTGGCGCCCTCCGCACTCTGCTGCAAAGTGCCCTCCGCGTGCTCAAACCCGGCGGCAGACTTGCAATCATAACCTATCATTCGCTCGAAGACCGCCTCGTGAAAAACTTCATGAAAACCGGCAATCTCGAAGGCTCGGTAGAAAAAGACTTCTTCGGCCGCTCTCTCGCGCCTATGCGCATGCTCAACGCCAAGCCCATCGTCCCCGACGACGACGAGGTGCAACGCAACCCGCGCAGCCGCAGCGCCAAACTGCGCATAGCAACAAAACTCGCTGAACAAAACAACTAACAAAAATCTTCGCACCAATGGCTCGTTCATCTTCAAACTCAAAGCAAAAGGCTGAGCAAAAAAAGCAACGCCAATCGCTCACGGCGCGCGTGCTATACGGCGACGTCATCTCTTCAGAATTTTTCAGCCGCCATTGGAAGAAATTTTTTGTGCTCGCTGTTCTCGTGCTCATCTACATCTCAAACAAATACCAGTGTCTCACCGACATGGAGACTATAAAACGACTCGAGTCAGAGCTCGAGGTCGCCAAAACCGAACGCATACGCGAGCGCTCTACCTACATGAGCCGCATCCGCGAGTCTGCCATGCAGCAACTCGTCGACTCGGTGATGCCCGGCCTTGCCGTGCAAGAGCAACCGCCCTATCAACTCTCTAACGACGACAAATAATGGCTAAAGACAAACATAGACAAAAAAATGCAGGTCTGTTGGTGCGATTACGTTACATAATCGTAGCAACCTTCATTGTCTGTTGCGCCGCCTACATATTCTACACCACGATGAACACCACCATCGTGCACCGCAAAGAGTGGAACGACAAAGCTAACAAAGAGTTGCTCAAAGTCGACACTATTGCTCCTACACGTGGCGACGTGCTCGCTTGCGACGGCAGCGTCCTCGCCACTAACCTCACTTACTACACCGCCCGCATCGACTTCAGATGCGCAAAATTCATGGCTAAAGAATTTCGCGAAAGCCTCGACAGCCTCTGCGACACGCTCGCCTACTATTATCCGCAGCACAATAAAGCCGGTTGGCACGACTTGCTCAGCAAAGAAATCAACAAGCCCGAAAAAGAGCGCAGCCGCAGCTTCCGTCTGCTCAAAAACCTCACATATGAGCAAAACCAACAGCTCAAAAACTTCCCCTTCTTCCGCCGCTCGCGCAACCGCAACCGCACAGGTCTCACTTCAAGCGGCGAGATGAAACGCAGCTACCCTTACGGCGACATGGCACGACGCTCGGTGGGCCGTGTGGGCGAACAAGCCAACAAACAGGTGCACGGCGTGTCGGGTCTCGAATATGCCCTCGACTCGCTGCTTTACGGCGTGCCGGGGCTCGCTAAAAAGGTGCCCCTCACTCACAAAATCACCAACTGGACCGACGTGCCCCCTCAAAACGGATACACCATCACCACCACCATCGACATAGCCATGCAGGACATCGTTGAAAACGAACTCAACGACATGCTCACCACCACCGAAGCTCAGTGGGGCACTGCAATACTCATGGAAGTATCGACCGGCGACATCAAAGCTATATCAAACCTTGAGCGCGACAGCACCGGCAACTACATCGAAGCCATGAACCGCGCCCTGCAAGGCTTTGAGCCCGGCTCGGTGATGAAAACCATCTCGATGGTCGTAGCTCTCGAAGACGGCTTTGTCACCAACCTCGACGAGGTTTACCAAATAGGCGGCGGATACGTGTTCGGCGGCGGCTCGCCCATTCGCGACACCCACTCGCCCGCAGCACTTCCCGTGCGCCGCTTCCTCGAATACTCTTCAAACATCGGCATGACAAAGCTCGTGGCTCCGCACTTCAAAGACGACCCCAACCGCTTCCGCGAACGTCTGCGTCAGCTCGGCTTCCTCGACCGCTTCAACACCGGCATCGCCGGCGAACACCCGCCATACTTCCCGCACCTCGACATCAAGTCGGGAGGTCTCGTGTCGCTGGGCCGCCAAACCTATGGCTACGCCTCGCAGATACCGCCGCTCTACATGTGCGCATTCTACAACGCCGTGGCTAACGATGGCAAATTTGTGCGTCCACGCATTGTCAAAGGCCTCTCTAACGAAAATATCGACTCAGTGCTGCCCGTCACATACGTGCGCGAACGCATGTGCTCGGCCGATAATGCACGCAAAGTGCGCGAAATGCTGCACGAAGTGATTTACGGCCAAGCCGGCACGGCAAAAATGCTGCGCAACGACCTCGTTGAGCTCGCCGGCAAAACCGGCACCTCGAAGATTGCCCGCGAAGTCGACAAAAACAAAAAGACAAACCCCAACGACTCTACAGCAAAAGCACCCACGGGATATCTCGACGGCAGATATCGCCTCGCCTTCTGCGGATTTTTCCCATACGAACATCCCATGTTCACATGCATGGTGCTCATCTCAAACCCCGCTCCTCAATATCGCGGCGCCGGCTACACCAGCGGCATCGTGTTCAAAAATATCGCCCTAAAGATGTATTCTCGCGGCATGTTTGGCAACTCGTCTGACTATCGCACCGAAGAGGCTACCGACAAATCGTGTCCGCTGGTCTACGCCAACACCAAACAATCGCGCATAGAGTCGCTCAAAGACATGCTCGGCACCAAAGTTGTTGAGCGCATAAAAAGCCCGGCAAAAACCTCGGGCGTGCCCAACGTGCGCGGCCTCAGCGCCCGCGACGCCGTGGTGGCACTCGAACGTGCCGGATACAACGTCAATGTCAACGGCACCGGATTTGTCTCGGCTCAAACTCCCGCCGCCGGAACTCAGGCGCGCAAAGGCACTCGCGTGAGCCTCAAACTAACGCACTAAAAACTAAGAATATACAACTCGTTAACGATACAAAATAAGAACAAAATGTTACTCTGCGAATTAATTTCGGCTATCAAATACGAAGAACTTCGTGGTGACGACCAAAAATTGATCAAGTCAATCACACCCGACTCACGCCACGTGACCATCGGCTCTGTGTTTGTGGCTATCAGCGGCCCTGTTGCCGACGGACACACCTTCATCGGTCAAGCGCTCAACAACGGCGCAGTTGCCGTAGTGTGCGAACATATCCCCGAAAACGCCAGCGCAGGCATCGCCTGGATACGCGTCAAAAACTCTGCCGAAGCCCTCGGCTATCTCGCCTCGCAATGGTACGGCAACCCCTCACGCAAACTCACTTTGGTGGGCGTTACCGGCACCAACGGCAAAACAACCACCGCTACGCTGCTCTATGAGATGGCGCAGATGCAAGGACACAAAGCCGGACTGCTCTCTACCGTCGAAAATCGCGTAGACAAAAAAGTTTACGAGACGCACAACACCACACCCTCGCCCCTCGAAATTAACCGACTCCTCGCCGAGATGGTTGACTGCGGTTGCACATTTGCCGCTATGGAAGTCAGCAGCCACGGCATGGTGCAACAACGCGTAGCCGGACTTCAGTTTGCCGGCGGCATTTTCACCAACCTCACTCGCGACCACCTCGACTATCATAAAACATTCGACGCATATCTCAAAGCCAAGAAGAGCTTTTTCGACTCTCTTACAGACACGGCTTTTGCGCTCACAAATGCCGACGACGCTAACGGCAGCGTGATGCTACAAAACACTCGCGCTAAAAAAGCAGCCTACTCGCTGCGCTCTGACGCCGACTTCAACTGCCGCATCATTGAGAGCCGCATCGACGGCATGTTGCTGCGCATCAACGGCATCGAGGTTGAAACTCAATTTGCAGGACGCTTCAACGCCTACAATCTCTCAGCAGTCTACGGTGCCATGGTGCTGCTCGGCAACGACCCCCACGAAACAGCCGTAGCTCTCAGCCGCCTTGTCCCCGTGGCTGGTCGCTTCCAAACATTCCGCTCTGCCGATGGTGTCACTGCTATCGTTGACTACGCTCACACTCCCGACGCTCTGCAAAACGTTCTCTCTACCATCGCCAACGTGGTGGGCAACAGCGCTAACATCATCACCGTGACAGGTGCCGGTGGCAACCGCGACCACGGCAAACGCCCCCAGATGGGTGCCGAAGCCGCTCGCCACTCGCAGCGCGTGGTCATCACCAGCGATAACCCTCGCGACGAAAATCCCGACGACATTGCCGACGACATCAAAGCCGGCATCCCCGTCGACTCAGCTGCGCAAGTTGATATCATCATCGAACGCGCTGCTGCTATTCACGTGGCTATCACCGAAGCCAAACCCGGCGACGTTGTCCTCGTGGCAGGTAAAGGTCACGAAGACTATCAAGAGTTTGAAAACCATCGCCGCATTCACTTCGACGACCGCGAGCAAGTGCGCAACGCCCTCCTCGCTCGCAACAGTCAGTAAGAAAATACTTCAAAAGCATTTTATAACCGCATTAAACCGTTAATTAATAGTGTTTTACTATCTATTCGAACTATTAGACAAGATTAAAATTCCGGGTGCCCGTTTGTTTGAATACGTTACCTTCCGTTCGGGTGCCGCATTCGTCTTGGCTATGCTCATTGCCACATTCTTTGGCCGTGGCATCATAAACCGACTCCAAAAAATGCAAGTTGGCGAGGTGATACGCAACCTTGGCATCGAAGGGCAAATGAAAAAAACCGGCACCCCGACTATGGGTGGCGTAATCATCATCATTGCCATAGTTATTCCCTGCCTCTTAGTCTCTAAAGTTGCCAACACCTACATGCTGCTGATGCTCTTTGCCACTCTCTGGCTCGGCGCTTTAGGCTTCCTCGACGACTATCTAAAACTCAAAAAGCACAACAAAGAAGGCCTCAAAGGCAAATACAAAATCGTGGGCCAAATTGTGCTCGGCGTTGTTGTTGCCGGCACAATGTACTACAACTCGGGCATAGTGACCGTGGCTAACCATGCTGTAGTCGACTCTGAGTCGGGCGAAATAGAAAACGTTGTCTACTCCGACCACACACAAAAAGCCCCCGTCACCACAATCCCCTTCGTTAAAAACCACAACCTCAACTACTCAATACTCACCGAGTGGTTGGGCGGCGACGCTGCCGAAATAGGCGGTTGGATACTCTTCCTCATCATCACAGTATTTTTCGTATCGGCAACAAGCAACGGCGCCAACCTCACCGACGGCCTCGACGGCCTTGCCACCGGATGCTCCGCGATTATCGGCGTAGCTCTCGCGGCTATGGCCTACCTCGGTTCTAACGTCATCTACTCGTCATACCTCAACATCATGTACATCCCCGGCAGCGAGGAATTGGTGGTATATATGGCGGCATTTATGGGTGCGCTCGTCGGCTTCCTGTGGTATAACGCATACCCCGCGCAAGTATTCATGGGCGACACCGGCTCGCTCACCCTCGGCGGCATCATTGCAGTGTTCGCTCTGCTCATACACAAAGAGCTGTTGCTGCCTCTGCTTTGCGCAATATTCTACGTTGAAGACCTCTCGGTGATGCTCCAAGTGGCATACTTCAAAGCCACAAAAGGCAAACGCATATTCAAGATGACGCCCTTGCACCACCACTTTCAAAAGCAAGGCAACTCCGGCATAGATGCTCTCATTCAGCACCCCTTGCAAGCTATCCCCGAGTCGAAAATCGTGACTCGCTTTTGGATTATCGGCATTATTTTAGCAGTACTTACTTTCGTCACCCTCAAAGTTCGTTGATGGCGACATACCAATAAAAACAGACTATTTATCATCTCCAGTATGAACACCAAACGTATAGTTGTATTAGGCGCCGGCGAAAGCGGAACAGGCGCCGCTATCCTCGCCAAAGACAAAGGCTTCGACGTCTTTGTCAGCGACTTCGGCAGCATTGCCCCTAAATACAAAGATATCCTCACAGCCGAAGGCATTGACTGGGAAGAAGGCGGACACACCCTCCCCAAAATCATCAACGCCGACGAAGTGATCAAAAGCCCCGGCATCGCCAAAGAGACTCCCGTCATGCAAGCCGTGGCTGCAAAAAACATCCCTGTCATCTCCGAAATCGAATTTGCCGGCCGCTACACCAACGCACGCATGGTATGCATCACCGGTAGCAACGGTAAAACAACCACAACTCTCCTCACATACCACATTCTCCGCGACGCCGGCCTCAACGTGGGCCTCGCCGGAAACGTGGGCAAAAGCCTCGCCCTCCAAGTGGCTCGCGACCCTCACGATGTTTATGTCATTGAGCTCAGTTCGTTCCAACTTGACGACATGCACCGCTTCCACGCCAACGTGGCTGTGATGCTCAACATCACTCCCGACCACCTCGACCGCTACGACCACAAAATGGAGAACTATGTGCGCGCCAAATTCCGCATTCTCCAAAACCAAACGCCCGCCGACGCTTTTATCTACTGGCACGACGACCCCGTCATCACCGCTCAGCTCAAGCAATACACCATCGAAGCACGTCAATTCCCCTTTGCCGAGCACTTCGAAGACAAACCCGACACTGCCGCCTACGTCGACAACACCGACAACCTTGTTATCGAAATCGGCGACACATCGCTCACCATACCCCGCTCC
>CAZYNO010000050.1:0-11895 GCA_964648845.1 uncultured Bacteroides sp. | reverse complement strand
TGTGCCATTGTTGTTTATAATTTTTATTGTTTTTACTTTTTATATTTTAGTTGTCAACCGACAGGCCTTTGAGGGCGTCCCAACGTGGGTCGGTGTCGGCATCGTTGTCTGTGTTGTCTAAGTCCATCGAGTCAATCTCGTCGATGAGTGTTTCTTCGAGCTCGGCATCGGGGTCGTCGGCTCCGGAGTGAGCGCGGTGTTTTTTGAGCATCTGGCTCATCTGGCGGTTGCACTTGCCTTGTGGGTGCACATGCTTCATGGGCACTGCCAGCGACACGGTGTCGTATATCATATAGGCGACGTTGAGGAAGTTGTCGCTATAAGGTATCTCGAGCACGTCGTCAGAGTCGTCGCGATACACATCACCATATTTCACCGTCACATGATAAGTTGCTTCGATGGGATATTGCATCTCATCGAGGCATCGGTCGCATAACAACGTCACTTCGCCTTTGATGACGAAATTGAGGTCGTATATTTCACCCCGATAATTGACACTGAGGTCAACTTTAAGGTTAGCGTCGCGTATATCGGCGCTCTCCATGTTGGCAAAAAACGTTTTGTTGAGGGCATATTCAAAGGAATGTGTGCCTTCTTGCAGCGTTTTTAGCGGCAACTTGAATTCTGTAAACTTACCCATAACTTGATGGTTAGGTGAGAAAAACTTTGCAAAGTTAGGTCTTTTCCGTCTAATTGCCAACTTTTCAGACAAATATTTGCAAGATAATCTGCAAAATAGGCAATTTTTAACCCTTAAAAGGGGCTGTTGGCGAGAGCGCAAGCCAAGTGTTAAAAATGTATCGTTTTTGTCGATTGCAAAAATTTGCATACAATTTGATAAAATAGTATTATTTATGCACATTAAAAATATGTTAATTTGCAGTTGTTCTCATGAATAAATTCACCTGTGAACTTTAAAAACTTAACCAATCAATATTTACTAACACTTAAAAACTGTACATGAAAACAATCAGTTACCTGAAATTCAGGATGTTATTGTTGACTCTCTTCGCGCTATTCACGATGAGTATGTCTGCACAGTCTACCGTCACCGGCACTGTCTTTGATGCTACAGGCGAGCCCATTATCGGCGCTTCTGTTGTTGAAAAAGGCAATACCAAAGGTGCTACTACCGACATCGACGGTAAATTCTCTATTCGTGTGTCAAAGCCGACCGCAACCCTGGTGGTTTCGTATATCGGCGCGCGTACACAAGAAGTAGCTCTCAAAGGCCGCACAAACATCAGCGTGACCTTGCAGGACGAGAGCAGTCTCCTCAATGAGGTGGTTGTTGTGGGTTACGGCACTCAACGCCGCAGCGACATCACCGGTTCGGTGGCCTCACTCAACGAAGACCAAATGCGCCAGTCAATTGTCACCAATGCCGACCAATTCTTGCAAGGCAAAGTGGCAGGTGTGCAAGTGACTCAAAACTCAGGTGCCCCCGGCGGTGCAACTTCTATCCGCATCCGCGGTGCAAGCTCACTCAACAGTTCAAACGAGCCCCTCTACGTGATTGACGGCGTGCCCATGAGCACTGCCAACAGCTCAATCGGCGGCTTCGACTGGGCAGGCGGCACAAACGGCCAAACAACAGTCAACCCCCTTGCTGCCATCGCCCCGAGCGATATCGTCAGCATCGACGTGCTCAAAGACGCCTCGGCTTGCGCCATCTATGGTGCTGCAGGTGCCAACGGTGTTGTTATGGTCACCACTCGTCGCGGTAGCGCCGGTCACTCAAACGTGACCTACGACGGCTATGTTGCATGGCAACAAACAGCCAAGCGCCTCGACATGATGAACCTTCAAGAGTATGCAACCTACCAAAAGCAACTCTACAACGAAGGCGCCCTCGACTCTTCAAACCTTGACAACGCTTACCTCGACCCGTCACTCCTCGGCACAGGTACCGATTGGCAAGACGAAATCTTCCGCACAGCATTGATGCAAAACCACCAAGTTGGCATCAGCGGCGGTAACGACAAAATCACATATTCAATGTCGACAGGTTGGATGGACCAGGAAGGTATCGTGCTCGGCTCTGAGTTCAACCGCTTCAACTCACGCTTCAACCTCGACAACAACTTCAACAAGTATATCAAATTCGGCGGCTCTCTGGCCTATACCCGCACCAACGAGAAAATCACTCGCCAAGACGGTAGTGACGGTGTCATCATGCAAGCCATGACCATGATGCCCTCTATCCCCGTGCGCGACTTCGACGGCAACTGGGCAGGCCCCACAACCGTAAACGGCTCGTCAACCTGGAACCCCGTAGCCCTCGCACTGCAAACCAACAACACACTGTTGCGTCAACGCGTGATGGGTAACTTCTACGCCAACGTTGACTTCTTGAAATACTTCACTTTCCGCGCCGAATATGCCTTCGACGCAAGCCAAAACAAGAATAAATCGTACATCCCCCGCTACGAATTCGGCGTCGTTTCAAACGACATCAACCAAATGTACCAAGGCGAAAGTCACTCATTCTACTGGATGCAGAAAGACTACCTCACCTACCACCAAAAATTTGTTGACAAGCACGACTTGACAATCATGGCAGGTTTCGAAGCCAGCAAATCATCGTGGGACGGCACAACTCTCATTAAAAAGAACTTCACCACCGACCTCATACAAATCATGGGCGCCGACGGCGACTTCTACTCTAACTCAGGCTACGAAGATGCAGTGTCAACAGCTTCATTCTTCGGCCGTGCCAACTACTCGTTCGACAACCGCTATTTGGCTACTGTCACTCTACGTGCCGACGGCTCTTCAAAATTCGGCCCGTCAAACAAGTGGGGTTACTTCCCCTCAGCAGCATTGGCTTGGCGCATCAACCAAGAAAAATGGTTTGAAAACGTTGACTGGCTCAACAACCTCAAACTCCGTTTGGGTTATGGCCAAGTTGGTAACTCAAACATCGACACATATAAATATGCGTCGGCAATGTTCTCAATCCTCACTCCGCAAGGCACAGCCTACTTCCCCCGCAACCTTGCCAACTCTAAGCTCAAATGGGAAGCTTCAGAGCAATTCAACATCGGTTTGGATGTTGCCGTGCTCGACAACCGCTTAGAGTTTACCATCGATGCTTACAAAAAGCAAACCAAAGACTTGTTGATGCAAATGTTTGTGCCCTCACAAATATCTACCAACGACTATAGCAGCTCAATCCAAACACCGTATGCCAACATCGGTAAGACCGAGAACAAAGGTATCGACTTGCAAATCAATGCACGTCCCGTAGTGACCAAAGACTTCCAATGGTCATCGGCCCTCACCTTCTCGCTCAACCGCAACAAAGTTGTTGCCCTCAACGACGACTCACAAGTGCTCTACGGCGCAGTTGACTGGTATGCAGCATTCCAAACCTGCACAATGTTCAAAGTCGGCGAAGCTATGGGCGTGTTCTACGGCTACGAGACTGAAGGCTTGTTTAAAGACGAAGCCGACATCCGCAACCATGCCACACAAACCGGCAGCACTGCAGCCTACGACAACCGCATCGACAAAACTTCGGGCGTATGGGTTGGCGACATCAAATTTAAAGACCAAAACGGCGACGGTGTCATCAACGAAGACGACCAAGTTGTTATCGGCGACCCCAACCCCGACTTCACTTTCGGTTGGACCAACAACTTCTCATATAAAGGTTGGGACCTCGGCATCAGCCTCAACGGCCAAGTTGGCGGTGACATCCTCAACTGGGCTCGCTACAAAACCGAGTCGCTCACCTCGCTTTGGGATAACCAGGCAACATCAGTGCTCAACCGTTGCACCATCGGCATGTACGACAAAAACGGCAGCTCTGACGACATCTCTAACGTATATCTCGAGAGCGAAGGCAACGGCATACCCCGCTTCACTTCACTCGACGGCAACGGCAACAACCGCATGAGCGACCGCTGGATTGAAGACGCCACCTATCTGCGCATCTCAAACATCTCGCTCGGCTACAACTTCCCCTCTAATTGGATACGTAAAATCCGCTTGCAAAGCGCAAAACTCTACGTCAACATCCAAAACGTCTACACATTTACCAACTATAGTGGTTATGACCCCGAAATCGGTGCTTATAACCAGAGCGCATTGTTGCAAAACATTGACCGTGGTCGTTACCCGACTCCGCGCACTTACACTATTGGTATGAATCTTTGCTTCTAATTTTTAATAGTAAAATTCGATGAAATCAATAATAAAGAAAATAGCTTTGTCGGCAATCCTCGTTGGTTCTCTTTCATCTTGCGATGACTTTCTCACCATCACTCCCACCGACAAACTCACCCAGGACAACTACTACACCGACGCATCGATGATACGCGCACAGACTTTGGCTCTCTACTCGGGCGTAATCTGGAGCAACTACACCATGAACTTCCACTGGAAGCTCGACATGCTCAACGGTGATATGTACTACACATACGACGCTGAAGGCCAATGGTATTTCGGCACTTACACCACCGTAAACCAATACCTCAACGAAGGTTGGAAAGGCGTTTACGGCGTCATAGCTCAGTGCAACAACGTCATCAACGATATGCCCAACTATTGCGAGGATATCGACCAAGAAGACGTTGACAAAGCTGTTGCCGAAGCTCGCTGCGTGCGCGGCTACTGCTACTACCTCCTCGCCGAGTTGTGGCACGATGCTCCCATCGTTTACGACAACTCAACAAACATCTCGGAGGGCAACATCGACCTGCCTCGCAACACTCAAGAAAGCATCTATCGCTTTGCTAAAGAAGACCTCGACTATGCCGTTGCCACTCTTCCCGACACCGACACCGACAACTTCCGCTGCACAAGCTACACTGCTAAAGCTTTCCGCGCTAAACTGTTGGTAACTATGGCAGCACACAGCGACTACGGCTACGACCGCAACGCCCTCTACAGCCAAGCTGCTTCTGATGCCTTAGACGTCATCAACTCTCGCACCGACATCGAAGACATCCCCTTCTCTACCTTGTTTGACGTTGAGACCAACAACGGCCCCGAGTCGATTTTCGCCATCCAATGCTTTGTTGGCGGCTACTCTTACGGCAACCCCAAAAACTGTGCATGGTCGCGCAGCTCAGTTATTGCTGACCAAACATGGGGCGCCGGCAAAGGCCCGACAATCTCTATGCAGAAAATGTACGACAAAATCGACCAACGTCGCAAATGGACTTACATGACTCTCGGCGACTACTATCCCAACCTCGACAAGGCTGACGGTGGTTACACCTACAACTACTACACCTACGACGAAGACGGCACTGCCTACGAGTCACCCAACGAGATGCACGCTCACATCAAAAAATACATCATCGGTAAAGCTGCCGACTGCGACGGCAACGTGGGCCTCGGTCAAGATGCTGCCAACAACATCTATCTGATGCGCCTCGCCGACGTATATCTCACCTACGCCGAAGCTGTTATGGGCACATCGTCAAGCACCACAAGTGCCGACGCCCTTGGCAAATTCAACGCCGTGCGCGCCCGTGCAGGTCTGCCCGGATACACCTCACTCAGCTATAAAGACCTCCTCAAAGAGCGTCGTCGCGAATTCTGCTTCGAGTCAATCAACTGGTTCGACATACTTCGCTTGCGCTATCGCGAGGGCGACGATGTGGCATTGAGCTTCTTGAACTCAGGCTACGACACCGGCTACAACCGTTGCGCAATGTACGTTGCCAAAGACTATGGCATGTCGCAAGCCGAGTCAAACCTCGACGACTCATACATCCTCGTGTCGAGCAAAGCCGAAGGTGGCATGTACGATCCCATCACCATCAGCTCTGATGCCTTCATCCTCCCCATCCCCGCCGCCGTATCAACAAGCTGCCCCGCACTTGCCGGCGACCCGGTTGATTTCTATGCCGGTAAATAAGGCTAAATTAATTTCATATACAACTCAATATTATGAATAAATATTTTAAATACATATATGCTTCAGCAGCCCTCCTCACTGTCGGCGCAATGACTTCGTGCGACGAAACCGATGCCGAAAGCGACCGTGGCGAAACTCCGGTGGTTGAATATGTGCGCGTATGCAATCCCGAGTCGGCTGACTCGCTCGTTGTTGAGTCGGCCATGGGCAGCCGTATTGCCTTCATCGGCAGAGATCTCGGCGACGTGCAGCAGATCTACTTCAACGACCAAAAAGCAAAGCTCAACCCCACGCTCATCACATCATACAGCATCATTGTTGATGTGCCCAGCACTTTGCCTCAAGAAGTCACCAACACCGTGACTCTCATCACCTCTACCGGCATCAAGACCGAATATCCCTTTAAGGTTGTGGTGCCCTCACCGGTCATCACATCAATGTCTTGCCAATATGGCCGTCCCGGCGACAAGATTACTTTTGCCGGCGACTACTTCTTCGGCACCACAAGCCAAGTTTACGCCACATTCCCCGGCAACCTTGTTGCAAAGACCATCTCTGTTGACAACAACAACCTCACTGTTGAAGTGCCCGAAGGCGCAACACAAGAAGGCTATGTCACCATCAGCTCGCTCTATGGCAGCTCTAAGACCTCAATGAAGTTCCTCGAGTCAGACGGTATGCTTTGCCGCTTCGAGCCCGACGGTTATCAAAACTCTTGGGGCTTGGGTTCTACCTCAAACGAAGATGGCATTGACGGATACTACTTGCGTCTCTATCAAGCCAACAACGGCGAATGGAACTGGCAAAACGCTCTTTGCTGGGGCTTGTGGAACACCGGTGGCGAACCCATCGCTAAAGGTTCGCTCTCGAACCTCGCTCTGCGCTTCGAAGCCAACATCCCGTCGTGGGCCAACGTGCCGTTGATCATGTACTTCAACAACGCCGACGGCATCAACGTTGACGGCGACGAGGCTCAATTGCACTGGACTCCGTGGCTGAGCCTTGGCGGCGACACTCCGCTCAACACCGGCGGCTGGGTAACATACACCATCCCCTTGACAGAGTTCAAGTACAACAAAGACGGCAGTGACGACTCTCGCACCATCGGCGACATCTCACAATACACCAACCTCTCAATGATTCTCTTCGGATCATTCTCACCCGGCACTCAGGCCTTCGATGTGGATATTCGCATTGATAACCTCCGCATTGTCAGCATCAAATAACAACAACTAACACGTTTTTAATTCAATGAAAACTTACGATAAAATAAAGAGTTTGGTGCTCATCGCATTTTTGGTGTTAGGCTTCTCATGCAGCGTCACTTCATGCAGCGACGACGATGACACAGCGCCCTTCCACACCAGCCAACTCCACTCATTCGGCCCCTCTCCGGTGCTTCGCGGTGAAACAATTCGCATCATCGGCGAAGGCCTCAGCGGCGTCACCAAAGTTATCTTCCCGGTCGACGTGGAAGTTACCGAATTCGTATCAAAAACCGACACCGAGATTGTTGTCACCGTGCCGCAAGAAGCAGTGCCCGGCCACATCAAGCTCGTGATTAACGGTCAAGAAATAGAGTCAAAATCGCTCATCACATTCTCTGAGCCCATATCAATTGAGTCAGTATCGCCGCTCACCAACGTGCTCGCCGGCGACGAAGTGACCGTGAAGGGCGACTACCTCTACAACGTAGCTTCTGTAACCTTCAGCAACGACTACACTATCAATGCCGAAGACTTTGTTTCGCAATCGCGCAAAGAATTGCGTTTCAAACTGCCCGCTCAAGCTGTTGACGGCGCCATCACATTCTCTGACGGTGCCGACTGGGAGCTCGAATGGGAAAGCCCACTCACCGTGCAAAATGCATCGGTAACCGGTGCCAACAAGACTGACGTCAAAGAAGGCGACGTGATTGAATATCGCGGCACAAACTTGCAACTCGTTGAGACAGTGATATTCCCCGGCAACATCGAGGTTAGCGACGTCACTGTTACAGACAACGGCAACAAGCTCTCTGTTGTTGTGCCCACCGGCACTTGCAACGGCGCTGTGACAATGCGCCAATACAACGCTTCAACATTGTCAGCCGGTTCAATCACCGTGCCCACAATCACCGTCACCGGTGTTAATCCCACTCGCGACCTTGCTGTTGGCGAAACTGTAACCATCAGCGGCACATTGCTCAACCTCGTAAGCCAAATCAAGCTTCCCGGCGAAGAAGTGCTCACACCCGGCCAATTCTCTGTAAACGGCGCCGGCACAGCCCTCACCTTCCAAGTGCCCTCATCAATGGTTGACGGTCAAATCACTGTTATCCAAAACAGCAACATCATCCTCTACACCGAGTCAGTGACTATGAAACGTCTCGGCAACGTGATTTGGACAGGCAACTTCGCCCTCGGCGGTTGGGAAAACAACCTTGAGATTGCCGAAGAGAAACACGATGCCATCTGGGAAACATTCTCAGCTGCCATCAAGACTCCGGGCAAACTCACTCTCAACATCGAAGAAGACATGTCACACGGCTGGTGGCAAATCAAGCCCTGCTACCGCAGTGACTGGAACACCTTGTTCGAAAACGTTTCGGGCATCGTGGGCCTCGCTAGCGGCGACACTTCGTGGACAGTGATGTTGACACAAAAAGACATTGATGCAATGTACACTTGGGGTCTCGCAATCGGCGGTTGCTATCTCACCATCAAATCAATCGAATGGGAGCCGGCAACAACCAATGCTCGACACAAATAATAAATTGCTAATCATCACGTTAAAATAATAAAACCTCTTACACTAAATACCGCACCGTTGATTAACACTGTTATTGCGACGGTGCGGTATTTATCAAAAAACTATAAATCCTCACAATCATGAAAATTTTAAAGTATTGCATCATGATTGCCGCAGCTTTAGGCTTTGCCTCGTGCAGCAGCGACAATAACGGCAACGATGACGAAAAACTAATCACATCGTTTAAAGTAGTATCGGCAACCAACGAGCAAGTGCTCAGCGAAGGTGTATACGCCGGCACAGACGTCACCATCACCTTTTCTGATAACATCACTATCAGCAGCGCATCTGCCATCAAACTCGACGGTAAAGCAATCACTGTGACACCCACCGCAAGCGGCAAAAACCTCTCTATGCGCTTCTTCCTGGCCGGCGAGACCGAACACGAGCTCACTCTGGGCCGCGGCGCTGTGAAGAGCACAAGCGGCGCATTCATCGACGATGCATATACTTACACATTCACCACTGCAAAACAACCTGAAATAGTTAACAATTTCGAACAACTGTCGAACGCTAACGCCACTCAAGAAGCCAAAAATGTTTACAACTTCCTGGTGCAGCAAAACGGCAAAAAAATTATCACAGGTGCTATGGCTAACGTTAACAACAACAACGACTTTGCCGACTGGGTTTATAAACAAACCGGCAAATATCCCGCCCTCACCTGCTACGACTTCATTCATTTTCACTACTCAGGTCAAAACTGGATCGACTACTCAAATATAACCCCCGCACAAACGCAATGGCAAAACAACGGCCTCGTGGCTTACATGTGGCACTGGCCGGTGCCTAAA
The DNA here is from genome assembly GCA_964648845.1 of uncultured Bacteroides sp. Classification (GTDB taxonomy): domain Bacteria; phylum Bacteroidota; class Bacteroidia; order Bacteroidales; family Muribaculaceae; genus CAG-873. The sequence continues at coordinate 2,439 of CAZYNO010000050.1, read as the reverse complement.
ACACAAGAAGACTACGACAGCAAAAACTATAGCAACTACACCTACGACGGCTCTTTCGACATCGACGCCGCACTCACCGAAGGCACCTGGCAATACGACTGCATAAACAACGACATTGCACAAATTGCCGGATATCTCAAACTATTGCAAGACAAAAACATTCCCGTGGTTTGGCGCCCGCTGCACGAAGCTGCCGGCGACTACACTTGGGGTTCTTGGTTCTGGTGGGGCAGCAAGGGCGTTGAAGCCACCAAACGACTCTGGATTTATCTGCACGACAAACTCACAAACGAATACGGCCTCAACAACCTCATCTGGGTGTGGACCGCTCAAACCTCCGACGAAGGCAACAATGCCTCAATCAGCAAAATCAAAGCTGCATATCCCGGCAACGACTACGTTGACATCGTGGGCACCGACATCTATGTTGACAACGACAGCTCACAAAAAGAGATATACGACTTGTTGCGCCAACTCACCGGCGGCAAAAAGCTTATCACTATTGCCGAAACCGGACTCGTGCAAAATCCCGACAAATGCATTGCCGATGGTGCTGCATGGTCATACTTCATGATTTGGTACACCAACGACATCCACAAATCAGGCAAAACAACCGACGAATTTGGCAACACCGCTGCTTCGCTCAAAGAAGTGTTCAACAGCCAATTCGTAATCAACCGCGACCAAATGCCATCGCTTAAATAACAAAACCTAAAATGAAACAATTCGGACACTTTGACGACGCTACCCGCGAGTATGTTATCACCGATCCATGCACACCTTGGCCATGGATCAACTATCTGGGCACCGAAGACTTCTTCTCGCTCATCTCGAACACTGCCGGCGGATACAGCTTCTTCAAAGACGCTAAATACAGACGCATCACCCGCTACCGCTACAACAGCGTGCCTATGGACGCCGGCGGTCGCTACTTCTATATCAACGACAACGGCACCGTTTGGAACCCCGGATGGAAGCCTTGCAAAACGCCCCTCGACAAATATGAATGTCGACACGGCATGAACTATACACGCATACACGGCGAAAAAAACAACATCGCCGCCGACGTGCTGTTTTTCGTGCCCCTGCGCACACATGCCGAGGTCAACAAGCTAACCCTAACCAACACCGGCAACGAGACAAAAACCGTGAAGTTGTTCTCGTTCATCGAATGGTGTCTGTGGAATGCCGCCACCGATATGGAGAACTTTCAGCGCAACTTCTCAACCGGCGAGGTTGAGATTGAAGGCTCAACAATATACCACAAAACCGAATACAAAGAGCGCCGCAACCACTACGCTTTCTATCACGTGAACAGCGATATCGACGGCTTCGACACCGACCGCGAGCAATTTGTCGGCTTATACAACGGCTTTCACGAGCCGCAAGCCGTGCTCGAAGGCCATGCTCACAACAGCGTGGCTCACGGCTGGTCGCCGATAGCCTCGCACTTCATCGAGGTTACTCTCGCCCCCGGCGAAAAACGCGACTTCATCTTCATTCTCGGATATGTTGAAAACAATCCCGACGAAAAATGGGAGTCGAAAGGCGTAATCAACAAAACCAAAGCTCACAACATTATCAACAGCCTAAACACCAAGCAAAAAGTCAACGCCGCATTTGCCGACCTCTGCGCTTATTGGGACAACCTGTTGTCGGTCTACACCGTCAAGAGCGACGACGAGCGCCTTGACCGCATGGTCAACATCTGGAACCAATATCAGTGCATGATAACATTCTGCTTCTCGCGCTCGGCCTCATTCTTCGAGAGCGGCATAGGTCGCGGCATGGGCTTCCGCGACTCAAACCAAGACCTTGTGGGTTTTGTGCACCAGATACCCGAGCGAGCACGCCAACGCATCATTGACATAGCATCAACACAGTTTGCCGACGGCGGCTGCTACCACCAATATCAGCCGCTCACCAAGCGCGGCAACAACGACATTGGCGGCGGCTTCAACGACGACCCCATGTGGCTAATTTTCGGCACCGTGGCATACATACGCGAGACCGGCGACTTCTCGATACTCAACGAGCAAGTGCCATTCAACAACGAGCCCGGCAGCGAAAAGTCGCTGATGCATCACCTGCACGTGTCGTTCAACCACGTGGTCAACAACCTCGGCCCGCACAAATTGCCGCTCATAGGTCGTGCCGACTGGAACGACTGCCTCAACCTCAACTGCTTCTCGTTCGACCCCGACGAGTCGTTCCAAACCACCGAAAACAAAACCGAGGGCAGCAAAGCCGAGTCGCTGATGATTGCCGGACAGTTTGTGATATACGGCAACGACTATGTTGAGCTGTGCCGCTACGTTGGCGACAATGCCGAGGCTGACCGAGCACAGCGTCACGTCGATGCGATGGTTGAGGCGGTGAAGCAGCACGGCTGGGACGGCGAGTGGTATCTGCGCGCCTACGACTACTATGGCAACAAAG
>CAZYNO010000049.1:0-12223 GCA_964648845.1 uncultured Bacteroides sp. | reverse complement strand
CGTCAATCGTTGCTCTCGACAAACGTACCGACAAACTCATTGCCGTGGGTAAAGAAGCCCAACAAATGCAAGGCAAAGAGCACGAAGGCATCCGCACCGTTCGCCCCTTGCGCAAAGGCGTGATTGCCGACTTCAACGCTGCCGAACTTATGATTCGCGGCCTCGTGAAAAAAGCCAGCTCAAAAAGCAACTGGTTCTCTCCGTCGCTCCGCATGGTTGTTGGCATTCCCTCAGGTTCTACCGAAGTTGAAATTCGTGCCGTACGCGACAGCTCAGAGCACGCCGGTGGCCGTGACGTATATATGATTTACGAGCCTATGGCTGCTGCCCTTGGTATCGGTCTTGACGTTGAAGCCCCCGAAGGCAACATGATTGTTGACATAGGTGGTGGCACAACCGAAATCGCCGTTATCTCACTTGGCGGTATCGTCAGCAACAAGAGCATACAAATTGCAGGCGACGACTTGACCGACGATATCCAAAACCACATGAAACGTGCCCACAACGTGAAAGTTGGCGAACGCACTGCCGAGCTCATCAAACTCAACGTAGGCTCTGCCCTTACCGAGCTCGACAATCCCCCTGCCGACTACATTGTGCACGGCCCCAACCAAATGACAGCACTCCCCATGGAAGTGCCCGTGTCGTACCAAGAAATTTGCCACTGCATCGAAAAATCAATCTCAAAAATCGAAGCAGCAGTGCTTGGCGCCCTCGAGCAAACTCCGCCCGAGCTCTACGCCGACATCGTGCGCAACGGCATATATCTTGCAGGTGGTGGCGCTCTTTTGCGTGGCTTGGACAAACGTCTCACCAACAAAATCGGCATCCAATTCCACATCGCCGAAGATCCGTTGCTCGCTGTTGCCAAAGGCACCGGCGTGGCCCTCAAAAATATTGATAAATTCTCGTTCCTTATCCGATAAAAGGCAGGCGGCATGAAAGATTGTCGTCCAGTAAAACAAAGTGCGCGAATTATTAAACTTTTTTATACGAAATAGCAAGTGGTTTGTCTTCATCTTTTATTTGGTGATGGCAGGCTGTTTGCTGTTTACTAACAATCCGTATCAGCATCATGTTTATCTGACATCGGCGGGCGAAGTGTCGTCGGCCGTGTTTGATGTTGCCGGAAATGTTACCTCATACTTCAACCTTCGGGAAAACAACGAAGACCTCAATCGCCGCAATGCCGACTTGCAGCTCGAAGTGATATCGCTGCGCGAACAAGTGCAGCACCTGCGCGAAAAACAAGCCGAGCAGCGCGTTGACACCCTTGCCCCGTTTGAAGCTCTGCGCCACTATCAGTTTATTGTGGCACACGTGGTCAACAACTCAGTGATGCAGTCGCACAACTATATCACCATCAACAAAGGTAGCGCCGACGGCGTGACACCCGAGATGGGAGTTATCGACCAAAACGGTGTTGTGGGCATTGTCAACGTGGTGTCTGACCACCACGCCCGAGTGATATCGTTGCTCAATCCAAACTTCCGCTTGTCGTGCAAAATCAAAGGCAACGAAAGTTTCGGCTCACTGGTGTGGGACGGCAACGACCCCCGTTATGCCGTGCTCGAAGAGCTGCCGCGACACACAAAATATCATCGCGGCGACACCGTCATCACCAGCGGATATTCGGCAGTTTTCCCCGAAAATATACCGGTAGGCATCGTTGTGACCGACGACAAGTCGCGCAACGAAAACTTCTTTGCCCTCAAGGTTAAGTTGCTCAGCGACTTCAGCACCCTCAACAATGTGCAAGTCGTAGTCAACAACTACTCCGCAGAGCTCAAAGCCCTCGAAGAAGCCAATCAGCAGACCGAAGGCAAACAGTCGTCAACCGAATAAACCTCATTAGCGAATAAAGGCAAAACAAAAAACACTGCACTTGTAATGACCAAATCATTGCTTAATTACATATTGCTTTTTATAGTGTTGATACTGGCACAGGCTGTTATCTTCAACAACCTTGTGCTCTTCAATTGTGCAATGCCGTTTGTGTTTATCTACTTCATCATCGCGCTGCCCGTCACGCTCAACACCAACTGGTCGGTGACCGTAGGCTTTTTGGCGGGCCTTGCCGTTGACATATTTTCAAACACCTACGGCATCAATGCCATGGCATGCACCTTGCTGGCATTCATGCGCAAACCTCTGTTTCACTTATACGTGTCGCGCGATGAAGACCTGGCGGGCCAACGCCCTGCCATGCGCACCATGGGCTCGGCAACATTCATGAAGTATGCGGTGACCATGATATTGGCATACTGCATATTTGCACTGACAATTGAAGCATTCACGTTCTTCAACTTCATGCGCCTGTTGCTGCGCATTGTTGCAAGCACGTTCTACACATTTATTATAATATACGCTATAGACAGTCTATCAGTGAGCCGCCGTGAGAAAAAATTATAACTTAGAGAAGCGTAAATATGTGATTGGCGCTTTTATTGTTATAATAGCGCTGATTTACGCATTGCGTTTGTTTGAATTGCAGATTAGTGACGAAAAATACAAACAGTCGGCCGACACAAACGCATTCCTCAAAAAAACAATATATCCGTCGCGTGGATTGATGTACGATCGCAACGGCGAGCTGGTGGTGTTCAATCAACCTGCCTACGACGTGATGCTCGTGCCGCGCGATGTTGCCGAGTTTGATACTCTTGACTTTTGCAACACCCTCAATATCACCAAAGAACAGCTTGAACAACGCTTTGCCGACATGAAGGATAAACGCAAAAATCCAGGCTATTCTTCATACACCCAACAAGTGCTGATGACACACCTCTCGGCACAAGACTATGGCAGGTTGCAAGAAAAACTTTATCGCTTCCCCGGATTTTTCATCCAAAAACGCATACTCCGACAGTACAACCATATTGCCGCGGCAAACGTGCTCGGCAACATCCGCGAGGTCAACGCCACCGACATTGAGCGCGACCCATATTATGCTGCCGGCGACTACACCGGCGACCTTGGCGTGGAGCGCAGCTACGAGCCCTATTTGCGTGGCGTGAAAGGCATTGAAGTGCTTATCCGCGACGCCCGCGGACGCATACAAGGCCGCTACGAGAACGGTGCCCACGACGTTAGCCCCATCTCGGGACGCGACCTCAAACTTAGCCTCGACATACGTCTGCAAGAATATGCCGAGTCGCTGATGGTTGGCAAGCGAGGCGCAGTTGTTGCCATCGAGCCCGAAACCGGCGAGATACTCTGCATGGTGTCGAGTCCCACCTACGACCCCACAAGTCTTGTGGGCCGCGACCGTGGTAAGCACTACAACGAACTTGTGCACGACCCCGCCAAGCCGCTCTTCGACCGTGCCCTCATGGGTGCCTATCCTCCCGGCTCAACATTCAAGCCCACCCAAGGCCTGATTTTCCTCAACGAAGGCATCATCACCCCGGGCACATCATTCCCATGCTACCACGGCTACATCAACGGCCGTCTCAAAGTGGGATGCCACGGCCACGGCAGCCCGTTAGCACTCAAGCCGGCGTTGCAAACATCGTGCAATGCATACTTCTGCTGGGGCTTCAAGTCGATGATCGACAAGCGCAGCAAATACGGCAACCCGGCAAATGCATTCGAAGTGTGGAAAAAACACCTTGTGTCGATGGGCTATGGCTACCGTTTGGGCGTAGACTTGCCGGGCGAAAGCCGAGGTTTCTTGCCCAACGACCGTTTCTACAATAAATTTTACGGCGAGGGACACTGGAGCGCCAACACCATTATATCTGTGTCGATAGGCCAGGGCGAAATCCTTGCCACACCCTTGCAGATTGCCAACTTGTGCGCCACCATCGCCAACCGCGGCTGGTTTATCACTCCGCACGTGGTGAAAGAAATACAAGACACCGTGATGCCCGCCGACCTCATCGCCAAACGCTATCCCACCATCGCCGCACGCTACTACCCCGAGATTGCCGAGGGTATGCGCATGGCTGTGCTCGGGGGCACATGTCGCCGCGCCGCCTTGCCCGACATCGAAGTGGCAGGTAAAACCGGTACGGCGCAAAACCCCCACGGCAAAGACCACTCGGCATTTATGGGCTTTGCCCCATACAACAAACCAAAAATTGCAGTGGCAGTATATGTTGAGAATGCCGGATTTGGTGCCGCCTTCGGTGTGCCAATCGGCAGTCTTGTTATGGAAAAATATCTCACAGGCACAATCTCGCCTGCCCGCAAAGGCATGGAAGAGCAAATGCTAACATCAAAATTATATTATGCAGCGAAGAATTGACGCCCCGAGCATGCTGCGTAGCATTGACTGGGTAACAGTGATTTTATACTTCTTCATGGTAGCTTATGGCGTGGTGAGCATCTACGCTGCAAGCTACGACTTTGATGATGCCTCAATACTCTCATTCAGCGAGTTTTCGGGCAAGCAAGCACTGTGGATAGGATTGTCGTTCGCTTTGGGTTTTGTGCTGCTGCTTATCGACTCGCGCATGTACGAGACTTATGCCTACCCGATATACATATTGCTGCTTATAGTGCTGTTTATCACGCCATTTGTGGCGCCCGACATCAAAGGCTCGCACTCGTGGATTGTCTTTGGCCCCGTGAGCTTGCAGCCCGCCGAATTTGCCAAATTTGCCACCGCTTTGGCTCTGGCAAAGCTTTTTAGCTCATACAACTTCGTGCTCAATGCCAAGCTGTCGAACTATGGCAAAGCTTGCGCCATAATATTCATACCCATATTGCTGATACTCTTGCAGCGCGAAACCGGCTCGGCTCTAACATTCATGGCGCTGTTTTTCGTGCTCTATCGCGAAGGCATGAGCGGCTTGATTTTGTTTGCCGCAGTCTTTGCCGTAGTGATATTTGTGGTGGCAATCAAATTCACCGAAACAACAATCATGGGCATACCCTCCGGCGAATTTTGGCTCATGCTCATCATCATGGCAGTGATAACCGTGATGCTGTTCATCTTCAACAAACGCTTCCACATTGTGCGCAACGTGGTGGTATGGTTCGCATCAACCGGACTGATAATGTGGATACTCGCCGGAGTGTGCAACATCTCGCTGCCCGGCATGCCCATAATGCTCACAATTATCGGCGTAGCAATCGTCTATCTCGCTTTCGAAGCACTCAAATATCACGCCTACAAACTCTTTGTGCCCGTGGCTACCGCAGCTTTAGGCTTGATGTTTATGTTCTCGGTCGACGTAGCATTCGACTATCTGCAGCCCCACCAACAGCTGCGCATCAAAGTGGTGCTCGGCATAGAAGACGACATACGCGGCGCCGGATACAACGTCAACCAATCAAAGATAGCCATCGGCTCGGGCGGATTGCTCGGCAAAGGATTCCTCAACGGCACACAGACAAAACTAAAATACGTGCCCGAGCAACACACCGACTTCATCTTCTGCACCATCGGCGAAGAAGAAGGCTTTTGGGGCACCATGCTCGTCATAGTGCTATACGTATGCTTCATACTGCGAATACTCACCATTGCCGAGCGGCAACACGGAGTGTTTGGACGAGTCTACGCCTATTGCGTCGCGTCATACTTCATCTTCCACTTCTGCATCAACATCGGCATGGTCATAGGCCTGTGCCCCGTCATCGGCATCCCCTTGCCATTCTTCAGCTACGGCGGCTCCTCGCTGTGGGGCTTCACCATTTTGCTCTTCATCCTGCTGCGCATCGACGCCGGCCGCAAAAGCATCCTCTCCTACTAACTGTAGCTATTTTTTGCGGGGGAAAGTTGCGTAGTTTTGTGGTTTTGAGTAATTTTGTAGTTACTACCGAAAAAAGTGAACTATGTACTACGTTACAAAACGATTAGAAATATCAGCATCGCACAGTTTGTGCCTTGACTATGAGAGCAAATGCACTCAATTGCACGGCCACAACTGGATAATAAACGTACATTGCCGTGCCAAGGAGCTCAACGCTAACGGCATGGTCACTGACTTTACGCACATCAAGGAGTTGGTGATGGGTCGTCTTGACCACGCAAACCTCAACGATGTGCTGCAATTTAACCCTACAGCTGAAAATCTTGCCCGTTGGATATGCGAAAATGTGCCAAACTGCTGGCGCGTTGACGTGCAAGAGAGCGAAGGAAACACTGCAAGCTATGAGCTCGACTGAGAAAACATATCGCATTAACGAGATTTTTTGCTCGCTGCAAGGCGAGGGCTTTCACACCGGCACCGCCGTTGTGTTTTTGCGTTTTAGCGGTTGCAATCGTGCCTGCAGCTTTTGCGACACCGACTTTGCTCGCTACACCGAGATGACCGCTGCCGACATTGTCCGCGCTGTGTCGGCCTATGCGCCGCGCCACCTCATCATCACCGGCGGCGAGCCCACGTTGCAACTCGACGATGCCCTTGTTTCGGCGCTCAAAGCCGCCGGCTTCTTCGTGCAGATTGAGACTAACGGCAGCAACCCCGTGCCCGCCGCAGTCGATTGGGTGACTTGTTCGCCCAAAGCCGAGCCGTGGGGCATTGGTCACGTCGACGAGCTCAAGGTTGTGTATCAAGATCAGGACGTGGAGTCTCTGCGCACGCGCTTTGGTGCAGCACACAATTTCCTGCAGCCGTGCTCGGGCAAAAATACTGCCGAAGTAGTTGCATACATCCTATCACATCCGCAATGGCGATTGTCGTTGCAAACGCATAAACTAATCAACATACAATAAAAACTCTCTCAATAACATACCGCTATGAAAAATTTAGCTTTCATATTGCTCGCTGTTTCATTGTCGGCCACCACGGCTTATGCCGCCAAACCCAAAGCTTCAAAAGCTGCAACAAAGGTTGAAGACCTCTCGCAATATCGCTACGATGCCGAAGAGGCGCTGATGATGTACGACGTTGACCGTGCCGACGAAATTGTTGACACCTGGCAATCAAAGCTATCGAAAAATAAAAAGGCAACCGAGGCGCCCAAAGAGCTCAAAAACTTGCAAAATCGCATTGTCACCATGCGCAACATGCTCGAACGCGTGGAGCAAATTGTGATTGTCGACTCTATCAGCGTTGACGTTGACGACTTCTTCAAATATTACCGTCTCGCTGCCGAAGCCGGACACATCGGCGGCACTGCCGAGCGCACAACTTTCATGCCCGCTTCGGGTCGCGAAGAGTTCTTCACCGACCACAACGACGAGACAGGCAAGCTGCGCATAATGTATGCCGGCATACTCGACGACGGCTCGCGCGAAGACGCTGCCGACACCGGCCTTGCCGTGGGCAACGGCGACGTGGCTTACCCCTTTATGCTCGCCGACGGCATGACTCTCTATTTCGCATCGAATGCCGACGTTGACGGCTCGCTTGGCGGATACGACATCTACATGACTCGCCGCAACGAGGACGAAGGCGGATTTTTTGAACCCACAAACGTTGGTATGCCCTACAATTCGCCAGGCAACGACTATATGCTTGCCATCGACGAAACTACCGGCCTCGGCTGGTGGGCCACCGACCGCAATGCCGAAGACGGCAAGGTGACTATCTACGTGTATGTGCCCAACGAAACGCGCCAAAACTACGACCCCGAGCGCAGCGACATCACCGACCTCGCTTTCATCTCGTCGGTAGCCGCAACTCAGCCCGAAGGCTTCAACGCGCAAGCCAAACTTGCCGCGCTCGACAATCTCGGCACATCAGTTGCCGACGACAGCGACACCCAATTCGCCCTCTCGCTCGGCAACGGCAAAGTGTACCACTCGCTCAGCGAATTTCGCAACTCTGAGGCTCGCAACATGATGAGCACCTACCTCAGCGAGCTCAGCGCCTACAACACCCGGAGCGAGCGCTTGCGCACACTCCGCCGCCAATACGCCGAGGGCAACCTCACTCTCACCGACCGCATAAGTGCTGCCGAGACCGACCTCGACAACGCCCGCGGTGCGCTCCTTTCGCGCCGCAATGCCGTCATCAAGCTCGAACTTCAGAAATAAATCTACACATACAATTACATAACCCCCTTAAATCTCAAGTATAAATGGTTACTTTTCTCATCGCATTAGCTGTATTGATTGGAGGCTACTTCGTCTACGGCGTCGTAGTAGAAAAAATATTTGGCATTGACCCGGCACGCCTCACCCCGGCAATGACCAAAACCGACGGCATTGACTTTGTGCCCATGCCTACGTGGAAAGTATTTCTCATACAATTCTTAAATATCGCCGGTCTCGGCCCGATTTTCGGCGCTATTATGGGCGTGATGTTCGGCCCCGCAGCATTCCTCTGGATTGTCTTAGGCACAATCTTTGCCGGTGCCGTGCACGACTTCATCTCGGCAATGATGTCGCTGCGCTCGGGCGGTCAGTCGCTGCCCGAAATCGTGGGCGATGAGCTTGGCAACGGCATCAAGCAAACCATGCGCGCATTCTCCGTGTTGCTGCTAATACTCGTGGGCGCCGTGTTCGTCATCACCCCGTCGGGACTGTTGGCAGGCATAACCCCCGAGTGGTTTGACAAAACATTCTGGATTTGCGCCATTTTCGCTTACTACATCCTCGCCACATTGTTGCCCATCGACAAACTCATCGGCAACCTCTATCCGGTGTTCGGCGCCGCCTTGCTGTTTATGGCCGTAGGCTTGCTGGGCTACATGCTTTGCACCGGCATCACAATACCCGACGGCATGTGCGACGGCATCTTTTCGCGCTACGCCGACGAGGCTCACCCCGTGTTCCCCATGATGTTTGTGTCGATAGCTTGCGGCGCAATCTCCGGCTTCCACGCCACACAATCGCCCATGATGGCTCGCTGCCTCAAAAACGAGAAGCTTGCCCGCCCGGTGTTCTACGGCGCCATGGTTGCCGAAGGCCTTGTGGCACTCATCTGGGCTGCCGCAACAATAGCATTTATGGGCAGCTACGAAAACTTATTCGCATATATGGCGGCTCACGGCAATAGCGCCGGCGACGTCGTTAAAGATATATCAATGAACTGGCTCGGCGCTGCCGGAGGCATCCTCGCAATGCTCGGCGTGATTGCCGCACCTATCACCACCGGCGACACTGCTCTGCGCTCGGCACGCCTCATCACTGCCGACTTCATGCACATCAGCCAAAAGTCCTTGCTAAAGCGTGTGCTCCTCTCATTGCCAATATTCCTGCTGGCTTTTTTGGTGATGATGATCGACTTTAATGTGCTTTGGCGCTACTTTGCCTGGTGCAACCAAACCCTGGCAGTGTTCACCCTCTGGGCAGCCACTGTCTACCTTGCACGCCGCAAGCGCATATACATCATCACCCTCATCCCGGCAATGTTTATGACCGTGGTGTCGGTGAGCTACGTGCTCTTTGCACGCCGTCCCGAAGGCTTCGGCCTCGACCGGGGATTGGCTGTCGGCGCCGGATGCGTTGTGGCTGCAATATTCCTGGTGCTGTTCCTACGAGCCAAACCTCGCTTAACACTAAAAAATACTACAAACAATGCTTAACTTTCAAGCGCTATTACAAAACGAAACACTCTATAACTTTCACTCTCACACTCAATTTTGCGACGGGCGCGCAGATATGCGCACCTTCGCAAAAGCAGCCGTAGATGCCGGCTTTGCACACTACGGCTTCAGCCCCCACAGCCCCGTTCCCTTTGCTTCGCCCTGCAACATGGAGCGCGAGCAAGTGGACGAATACCTCGCCGAGGTCGACTACATAAAAGCACACTACGCGGGCACAAAATTTTACGCCTCGATGGAGATTGACTACCTTGGCGACGACTGGGGCCCCGCAACTCCATACTTCCAACAACTACCCTTAGACTATCGCATCGGCTCGGTGCACTTCATCAAAACACAACAAGGCAAATTTGTTGACATAGACGGCCGCTACGAGTCGTTCGCCCGCAAGATGGTTGAAGAGTTCAACGACGATTTGCGCTACGTCGTTGAGACATTCTACGCACAATCAATAAACATGGTGCGAGCCGGCGGCTTCGACATCATGGGACACTTCGACAAAATCGGCCAAAACGCCTCATACCACTGCGCCGACGTAGAACAAACACCATGGTACGAAGAATGTGTGCAGGCCCTCATTGCCGAAATCATTCGCTCGGGCGTCACCATCGAAATAAACACCAAAGCCCTGGCACAACACCACCGCATATTCCCCAACGAGCGCTACCTGCCACAGCTGCTCCGCGCCCGCGTCCCCATGCTCGTCAACAGCGACGCCCACTACCCCGACCTCATCAACGCCGGCCGCCCCTACGCCCTCAGCGCGCTTTGCGCCTTGCGCTGACCGCTTCCGCCCCACACGACGATGGATACGCGTAAACCGACCCACACGGCGATGGATACGCGCAGACCGACGCTGTCGACGAGGCGATACGCGCAGACCTTTGTAGGGGCGCAACCCGTTGCGCCCGGCGACAATTCGACGGCAAACAATCCGCGCAAATAATTGTGTGTCAAATAAATAGCGGTGCAAGCCATGCGGGCGCAACATGTTGCGCCCCTACAGGGTAACCGCGTATCGCATCGTCGCGCAGCCATCGCTCGGGTGGGGTGCAAAAAAAAGCGAGGCTACGCACACGCGCGGCCTCGCTCGGGAAAATTCTATTATCTTAGAAAAACTATCTAATCACAATTTTTTCGGTCTTGCCGGCGGCGCGACGGATGTAAACACCCGGCACAAGGTCGCCGCTCACACGCACACCATTCAGGTTGTAATATTCAGCCTCTGCCTCAGCATCAACTGCGATATCCTCAACCCCGGTGTTGAGTGTGTAGTATACAACCAACACATCCTTCGGTGCATCAATATCGACAGCCACACTGGCTTGTTGCAAGTTGGCGTCGTCATCAATAACATAAGTGTCGGTTTGACCGGTGTACTTGCTGTAAACATATACGCGGCGGATAGAAGCACCTTCAGAACTTGCGTTGATGTAAGCAGTTTTGCCTGCTTCGAGCACAGCGCTGCCGCTACCGCTAGTCAAATCTATTGAAGTATCGTTGATATTTTCAGTAGTTGTGTCGGTTGTGCTGTCTGCATCGCGCAATGCCGGAGCTGATTGCTTCTTGTTGCTAATGTCGGTGAAGTCAGTATTTTGTGCATAACTAATAGTGGCATTGGCGCTACCATTAAGTGTGCCTTGTATCAAGAAACCGAAGTGTGCTACAAGCTCAGTGTCGATTGAGCCGTCATACTCATAAACAGTCTCCTTAGAGAGAATATTGCCTGATTTGTCGGTCCAGCCCATAAATTGGACATCCATAAGATCTTTGTTGGGCACTGCCTCAACAGTCACAATATCTGCAGTTGAAATGCTTGTGCTCTTGTTTTCTTTAATTGTCACTGTGCCACAAACTTTAGCGTTATTGCCGCTACCCAGTGTGCTGTATTCGGGCACTGACACAGAAACCTCGCGAACACGTTTGGTGACATTGATATAGAAATCAATCATTTCACCGTCTTTATCTTCAATAATTGAAGAACCGAGAGGGTCGATATTATTCCAGTCTACTTTGTAGCGCACGCGATACATACCCTCTGCGAGTGAAGCAGGAATTTTGAATGTTGGCAACTCGGGAGTGTTCCAACTAGATGCAGTTTTTGTTGAACCTACGCTATTATAGCCTTCATAATAGTTATATGTCACAAGCTCGCTGTCTTTTGTTGCTGTATTTTCTGAAATTACCGGAGTGAATACGCCGTCGTTATTGTAGTCAATGTAAACATAGGTGTGCATGGCCCAACCATTACCTACAGCAGTGACTGAGACATTGCTGCCCGAATATACATTAATAACTTGATCGGTCATATCTTGGTAAACCTTGCGATATTGTGCGATATCCGAAATGGTTACCGTGCCATATTCTTCCGCAGTGTTTGCGTCTGAGAATTTAATTTTATTGATGTAGAATGTACCGCGGTCGAAGTCAACTGTAGCACTTGCATCGTAGTGGGCATATTTTTCGGTGAAGGTGGCAGCTATGGTAGTATAGCCTGAAGTGGTGTAGCTGTAAGTGCCGTCTTCGTTAGCTTCGAGAGCGGTGCCGTTAGCGGTAACAGTGCCTAACAAGTGGTCACGGTCGGGGGTAGCAACGATAGTGAGTGCTGTGGCTTCAGCGATTTCAGTGCCGCTGGCAATCGCATTGCCGTTGGCATCCTTCACCTCGAGGCTGCCGCCTGTGGGCTGCGAGTAAGTCAGCACCGGAGTGCTGCTCTCCTGTTCCACCACTTCAATCACAAAGTCAATCATCTCACCGCCACAGCCTTGTCCTGCATAATACG